>NZ_DFRG01000277.1:0-3998 GCF_002378135.1 Thioclava sp. UBA3469 | reverse complement strand
GAGGAAGTCGCGCGCGCCTTCCGGCGACGACGCAGTGATGATCGGCGTCTGGAACTCGTTGAAATCGGCGTCCCACATGCGTTTGCGCATCGATTTCACGACGTTGGAGCGCAGGATCATCTTGTCATGCAGGCTCTCGCGGCGCAGGTCGAGGAAGCGATAGGACAGACGCGTTTCTTCGGGATATTCCAGCTCGCCGAAGACCGGCAGCGGCAGCTCCTCGGACTCGCCCAGAATTTCGATGTCGCGGACATAGACCTCGATCTCGCCGGTTGGAATCTTCGGGTTGATCAGGCTCTCGTCGCGCAGCTTCACGGTGCCGTCGATGCGGATCACCCATTCGGAGCGCGTTTTCTCCATCGTCTTGAAGGCGGGGCTGTCGCCGTCACAGAGCACCTGCGTCATACCGTAATGATCGCGAAGATCGATGAAGAGCACCCCCCCGTGATCGCGCACGCGATGGACCCAGCCCGCGAGGCGGACGGTCTCACCGGCGTTGGCGGCGCTCAGATCTGCGCAGGTATGGCTGCGAAAGGCATGCATGGGAGGCTCCCCGGATCGAGAATTGCGTATAGTCGCGCCGATACACCCGTTGAGCGCGCAAAAGTCAAGCTGTGCGGAGGCACACAGGCCCGTCTCGAGCTGTTCACGCGCGCGTGGCTCGAAAAATTGTAAATTTTCGGTTAACTTCAGAGACAACGGGAACTTTGGTAATTTCACAAAGGTTGCCGTCATGAAGGCTAACGCTGGAGCCTGCCAAGCCCCGGCATGATCCGGAGAGACCATATGAGAGCTTGGGACTCGCTTCTCGACCGTATGTTGCGCCACCTGATCCGCAGGGGCACGCTCGAACTCGTCTATTCGGACGAGACGCTCAGACGCTACGGCGACGGCACCGGAGACCCGGTCCGCGTCACCATCGAAAACCCCGACGTAACGCGCAGGATCGTGCTCCGGCCCGATCTCGGCGTCGGCGAAGGCTATATGAACGGCGATTACACGATCGCGAATGACGATTTGCGTGGCTTTCTCGCCCTCGCGATCCGCAACCAGACCGGATCCGGCATGCCGTGGTTCGAGAAACCGCGCGAGGCGAGCCGTTTCTTCGGCCGCCGCTTCGCGCAGTTCAACCCGGTCAACAAGGCGCGCACCAACGTGGCGCATCACTATGACCTGTCAGGCGAGCTTTATGACCTCTTCCTCGATGAGGACCGGCAATATAGCTGCGCCTATTTTGAGCGCCCCGACATGACGCTGGAAGAAGCGCAGGAGGCCAAGAAACACCATATCGCTAAGAAGCTGTTGATCGAGCCGGGCATGACCGTTCTCGATATCGGTTGCGGCTGGGGCGGCATGGCGCTGACGCTGGCACGCGATTTCGGCGCGAACGTGGTGGGGGTGACGCTGTCCACCGAACAGCACGCGCTGGCCCGCAAACGTGTCAAAGAGGCCGGCCTCGAAGACAAGATCGACATCCGCCTGACCGATTACCGCGATGTGACCGACAAGTTCGACCGGATCGTCTCGGTCGGCATGTTCGAACATGTCGGCGTGCCGCATTACCGCGAGTATTTCTCGAAGGTGCGCGAGCTACTCAAACCGGGCGGCGTCTCGCTGATCCATTTCATCGGACGCTCGGGCCCCGGTGGCGCGACCGCCGATTTCATCACGAAATACATTTTCCCCGGCGGCTATTGCCCGGCCATGTCCGAAGCGTCGAACGCGGTCGAACATGAAGGCCTCATTACCACCGATCTCGAGGTCTGGCGGCTGCATTACGCGGAAACCCTGCGCCATTGGTGCGATCGGTTCGAAGCGAATATCGACAAGGCCGTCGCACTTTACGACGAGCGGTTCTGCCGGATGTGGCGCTTCTACCTCGTGGCCTCGGAGATGGCTTTCCGCCATGGCGGGCAGGTCGTGTTCCAGTATCAGCTGGCCCATGAAGTGGGCGACGTGCCGCTGACCCGCGACTACCTCTATCGCGACGAAGACGAACAGGAACATCGGCTGGCCGCCGAGTAAGTCGACCACTCCCTGACCGGGCTGAAATCAGGCTGCGCTCCTCCCGGCGCGCAGCCTGACCGACTTGCGCGCGCGCCCTCGCGTCACCCTGCAACCCGGCTATCGCGTCCTGACCCTCTTGCGACGCCTGACCCTTTGCGTATAAAGCGCCTCAATTTGCGCAGTGACCAGAGGGGATTCCCATGCCGAAGAGAACAGACATCACGTCAATCCTCATCATCGGCGCCGGGCCCATTGTGATCGGGCAAGCCTGCGAGTTCGACTACTCGGGCGCCCAGGCCTGCAAAGCCCTTCGCGAAGAAGGCTACCGCGTCATCCTCGTGAACTCGAACCCGGCGACGATCATGACCGATCCGGGGCTCGCCGACGCCACCTATATCGAACCGATCACCCCGGAAGTCGTCGCCAAGATCATCGAGGCCGAGCGCCCCGACGCGGTGCTGCCGACGATGGGCGGCCAGACCGGCCTCAACACCGCGCTGTCGCTGGCCGATATGGGCGTGCTGGAGAAATTCGGCGTCGAGCTGATCGGCGCGAACCGCGATGCGATCGAGATGGCCGAAGACCGGAAGCTCTTCCGCGAGGCGATGGACCGGATCGGCCTCGAGAACCCGAAAGCGACCATCGTGTCCTCGCCCAAGCGCGAGAACGGCACCTATGACGTCAACGAGGGCGTGCGTCAGGCGCTGCTCGAACTCGAACATATCGGCCTGCCCGCGATTATCCGCCCCGCCTTCACGCTGGGTGGCACCGGCGGCGGCGTCGCCTATAACCGCGAAGATTACGAGCGCATCTGCCGCTCGGGCCTCGACGCCTCCCCGATGAGCCAGATCCTCGTCGACGAGTCGCTGCTGGGCTGGAAAGAATTCGAGATGGAGGTCGTGCGCGACAAGGCCGACAACGCCATCATCGTCTGCGCCATCGAGAACGTCGATCCGATGGGCGTCCATACCGGCGACTCGATCACCGTCGCCCCCGCGCTGACGCTGACCGACAAGGAATACCAGATCATGCGCAACGGCTCGATCGCCGTGCTGCGCGAGATCGGCGTCGAGACCGGCGGGTCGAACGTGCAGTGGGCGATCAACCCCGAAGACGGCCGCATGGTCGTGATCGAGATGAACCCGCGCGTGTCGCGCTCTTCGGCGCTGGCCTCGAAGGCCACCGGCTTCCCGATCGCGAAGATCGCGGCGAAGCTGGCCGTGGGCTACACGCTCGATGAGCTGGACAACGACATCACCAAGGTCACGCCCGCCTCCTTCGAGCCGACCATCGACTATGTCGTCACCAAGATCCCGCGCTTCGCCTTCGAGAAATTCGCAGGCTCCAAGCCCGAACTGACCACCGCGATGAAATCGGTGGGCGAGGCGATGGCGATCGGCCGGACCTTCCACGAATCCGTGCAGAAAGCTCTGGCGTCGATGGAGACGGGCCTGAGCGGCTTCGACGAGATCGAGATCGAAGGCGCGCCGGAGAAGGCCGCCGTCATCAAGGCGATCTCGCAGCAGACTCCCGACCGGATGCGCCTCATCGCACAGGCGATGCGCCACGGGCTGAGCAATGACGAAATCCAGCACGCGACCTCCTTCGATCCGTGGTTCCTCGCCCGGATCCGCGAAATCGTCGAGGCCGAGAACGAGATCCGCAAGAAGGGCCTGCCGCTCGACGAGAAGGGCCTGCGCAATCTCAAGATGATGGGCTTCTCGGATGCGCGTCTGGCCACGCTGACCGGCCGCGACGAGGCGCAGGTCCGCCGGGCCCGCCGCAACCTCGGCGTCACCGCGGTCTTCAAGCGCATCGACACCTGCGCCGCCGAATTCGAAGCGCAGACGCCCTACATGTATTCGACCTATGAAGCCCCCGCGATGGGCGAGGTCGAATGCGAGGCACGGCCCTCCGACAACAAGAAAGTCGTCATCCTTGGCGGCGGTCCGAACCGGATCGGCCAGGGGATCGAGTTCGACTATTGCTGC
>NZ_DFRG01000016.1:0-9553 GCF_002378135.1 Thioclava sp. UBA3469 | reverse complement strand
CGACGATCGCGGGCTCGCTCTGGGCGCTCGCGCTGTCGGCGGCTGTCGTGCTCATTGCACCCGCCTCAGGCTGACAGGCTGGCCCGGCAGGAGCGACGCGCCCGCCGGAATGCGCGCCTCGGCGCGGAACACGAGCCGCGAGCGTTCTTCGCGCGAATAGATGATCGGGGGCGTGTATTGCGGCTCGGAAGCCATCTTGCTGATCGTCACCTTGATGCTCGGATCGCAGCCGTCGCATTCCATCTCCAGCTGATCGCCAATGGCGAAATCCGCGCGCTCGGCCTCGGGCAGGAAGAACAGGACCTTGAGCGCGTTCGGCGGCAGGATCGACAGCACGGGCGACCCGGCGGCGGCCACTTCCCCGGCCTTGTAATAGACCGTCTCGATCCGACCGGCCACGGGGGCGGTAACCGTCATGTCATCCAGCTGCGACCGGGCGAGATCGGCATCAGCCTGTGCGGCCTCGAGCGTCTTCTGGGCTGCGAGGACCTGCGCACTGCGCGCGGGCAGGGCCGCCACTTCGAGCTGGGCCTTGAGCTGCGCCACCTGCGCCTCGGCCTCTTCCAGAGCGGCGCGGTCGACATCTACCTTGGCCTGAGCGACGATTTCGCGGGCGAACAGGTCCTCGGTTCGTTTCAGCGCGGATTCCGCGAGATTGCGATGGGCGATGGCTTGCTCCAGAGAGGCCTTGATCACCTCGATCTCGGCGTCGCGCGATCCGGTCTCGAGGTTGTTGAGATTGGCGCTCGCGGTGCCGATCTTGGCCTCGGCAGCCCGCAGCGCCGCCTGCTGTTTCGTCGAGTCCATGTCGAACAGGAACTGATCGGCCTTCACGCTGTCGCCTTCGATCGCCGCCAGCGTCTTGATGCGCCCGGTGACCGAGGGGGCGACATAGACATATTCGCCCTCCACATAGCCCGAGTAATGCGGCACCGGGGCGTCCCCATAGCCGGGAATGATCGCGGTGAGCAGGGCGCTGATCCACGCAACAATGGTATCAAGCATCGGTCGAACCCTCCGGTGACAGGAAAACGCCGTGGAATAGAATGTCGAGGTGGTTCTCGATCAGCCGATCGAGCGACAGCCCGTCCTCCGGCACAACGTCGAAGATCTCCGCAAGCAGGAGATGGACGACGATCGGGCCGATGATCGAGCGCAGGGTCAGTTCGGGATCGACCGGGCGCAGTTGGCCCGAGGCGATGCCCTGTCGGATGATTTCGGTGGCGGCGGGCAGGACGTGGTCGAACACCTCGCGCCGATACATCGCGGCGATTTCGGGGGCGACGACGGCCTCGCGGATCACGACTTTCGGGACCGCCAGAACCTTCGGATCCCCCAACGAGGTCGCGATCAGCGAGAATAGCGCGCGCAGCGTGGCGCGCGCGTCATCGGGCGTCGGTTCGACAAGGGCTTGCGCCCGCGTGGCGATCGGAGAAACCGCCCGGCGCACCAAGCCTTCGAGGATCGCCTGTTTCGACGGGAAATAGAGATAGACGGCGCCCTTGGAGAGACCCGCCGTCTTGGCGATCTGCGCCACCGACGTATGGGCGTACCCCTTTTCATCGAAGAGCGAGAGCGCCGCGTCGAGCACCTCGTCAGGCCGCGCCTCCGCGCGACGTCGAAATTTGGGCTCGGGCGAGTCGGGATCTGTCATGGGCAGAAAATAACTGACCGGTCAGTCAGTAGCAAGAATTTTGACTCAAATCCCTATGTCTTTCGACAGCTTCAGGAAAAAGGCGAGGGGGGGCGACGCCGTTGGTCTTTCGCGGAAATTTAGGAAGCGACGCTCAAGGTCGGCAGGCGCAGTTTTGCCATGCCTCGCTGAGCGTTGCGCCGCCCCGAGCGCAACGATGCCTCGCGGGCTTTCGGGGGAAGCCTGTCTCAGCTCTCCCTGCTCACGCTGTGGCGGAGCCAGACGATCCCATTCTCCAGCGTCTCGGCCTGCACCAGCTCCAGCGATTGCGCGGGGCCAGCGCCTTGTTCGTAGATCGCAGGCGCGCCGCTATTGCCGTCGATCACCGGCAGGATCAGGGTGCTGGTCGCGTCGATCAGCCCGTTGGCGAGGAAGGTGCCGTTTAGCATGCCGCCGCCTTCAAGCAACAGCCGGTCGATCCCGAACCCCTCGGCGATGCGGGTCAGCGCGCCTTCGATGTCGTCTCCCTCGGGACCGCTGAACACGACCGAGATGCCGCGGTCTATCAGCCGCTCCGCATGCGCCTGCGCGACACGCTCGGAGAGCACGATCGCCAGATGGTCGCCCTCGAGCTCGTCCGTATCCGGCAAGAGCCGCCCCTTGCGGTCGAACACGACGCCGAGGGTGCGTCCCGCCAGATCCGCCAGTCGATCGGGCCGTGCGGTGGGCGCGGGATCGAGCATCGGTTCGACATGTGGCACCCAGCCTTCGAGCGAGGCGCGCCCGATGATCCAACCTTGCCCCTCCAGACGCGCACCGACCGCATCGTAGATCGTCAGCAATTCGTCTTCGGAATAGGGCCACCCTTCGGTCTTCAACCGTCCGTCGAGCGTGGTGATCATGTGGCAAGTGATGTGCGGCCGGGGCATTGCGGGGCCTCGTGCTTTGAAAATTATTGGGAAGAAGAAAGAGAAGGCCGAGCCGCGCAGGCCCGGCCCTCAAGGTCAGCCGTTATAGTCTTCGTCGGCGACTTTCTCGAGCCAGGTGACGGGCGAGCCGTCGATGCTTTCCTGCACCGCGATATGGCTCATCGCGGTCGCGGACGAGGCGCCGTGCCAGTGCTTTTCGCCTGCCGGAAACCACACGACATCGCCCTGACTGATCTCTTCGACGGGGCCGCCTTCGCGCTGGACGCGACCGCGCCCGAAGGTGACGATCAAGGTCTGGCCCGCCGGGTGGGTGTGCCATGCGGTGCGCGCGCCGGGCTCGAAGGTGACATGGCTACCCGAGGTGCGGCCGGGCTCTTCGGCCTGAAACAGCGGATCGACGCGGACGGTGCCGGTGAACCAGTCTTGGGGGCCCTGCATCGAGGCGTTGGTGCCGGAGCGAATGATTTTCATGGGAAAACTCCTTTCTTGGGGTAGGGGAGCGCGGGCTTAGCCGCGCAGTTTTTCGAAACGATAGGTCAGGGCGGGACCGCCGGGTTGCCCATAGGCTAGCTCGGCGGTGACCATTGCAAAGGGTTCGACGAAGCGCCCGGTGCGCAATCCGCCCGCATCAACCGGCGTAAAGCCGATATCTTCGATCAGCCCGCGCGCGACGGATTTCGCGCCGTCGTCATCGCCGTAGAACAAAAGCTGCGGCGGGTCGGCCTGTCCCTTGCGGGCGAAGACCGGGGCGAAGCTCTCGGAGGGAGAGGTGTTGAATGTGGCCACCCAGCGCGCATCGGGGCGCATCGTGGCGAGTTGCTCGGCCCCGGAGGTCTTGGGGCCGAGCACGAGATCGCTATTGCTCGCATCGAGCGGGACGCAGCAGTTTAGCACCACCTGACCCGCCATGTCGCCAGCCTGAGACAGAACATCCTCGACCCGGCTCCAATGCACGGCGAGCAGGATCGCATCCGCACCCGCGACCGCCTCGGCCACGGAGGTCGCCCGCCCGCCGGTCTCGGCGGCGAGCCGCTCCAGCTTGGCCTGACTGCGCGAATAGGCGAAGCGCAGCTCGTGGCCGCATTGCGCCCAGATCCGTCCGAGCTTGGCGCCCATCAGTCCCGATCCGAGAATGGCAATCTTCATGACAGAGTCCTTTACTCGGCGCGTTTCTCGAAGACGTCCTTGGCCACCGGCAGCGCGGAGAAGACCTTGGGCCAGCCCGCGTAGAAGGCCAGATGCGAGAGCATCGCACCCGCTTCCTCCTGCGTCAGCCCGTTATCCATCGCACGGTTGAGGTGGAAGGTCATCTGCTCGGGCTGGCCCGCCGCGATCAGGGCCGCGACGGTGACCATCGAGCGGTCGCGCGGCGCGAGATCGGGACGCAGCCAGAGGTCGCGGAACAGAAGCTCGCGCGTGTTGTCGACCACGCCCATCGAGACATCGCCATAGGTGCCGCGCACGAAATTCTCGCGCGATTCTTCGGCCTCTTCATCAAGCGGCAGCAGGTCGACCTCTGCGCCGGGAAGGCTGTCCGCGGCGATCCCGCGCGCCTCGTAGACCGGCGCCATCGCCTCGGCCGCGGCGGTGGCGTTGCCCCAGCCGGTGTAGAAGGCGAGATGGGTGACGGTTTCCGACAGTTCGGCCGGCGTCACGCCGCTATCGAGCGCGAGTTCGACGAAGCGCTGGAGGTTTCCTGTCTCGTGGCGGGTCATCAGCGCCGCGAAGGTCACAAGCGAGCGGTCCCGCATGGACAGCTGCTCACCGGTCCAGACCGACCCGAGAAGGTCATTTGTGGAATAGGCCTCGAGCGCGGGGGCCGCGCGGCCAACGGCGTCGGGGATGGTGCGATCGAGCGCCTCGCCGGAGGCCGAGGACGCGATCAGAGCAAAGGCGGAAGCTGCAAAACGGGTTTTCATATCATCTCTCCTGTCGGGTTGATCTTGTCCTTCAGAGATGGGGGAGGCGGCGTTCAGGTTAATGCCGCATCAAGCCAAGTCACTCATGAGCGAGATTCATCGAAAGGCTTGAGAGGCACCGCCGGGACAGGCCCGGCGGTGCGATGGTCTGGCTTAAAGCTGCCCGCCATAGACGGGGAACATGCTCGCCTCGCCGTAATCCTTGATCTCTTCGACCGATTTCAGCGCCTCCATATCGGCGGCGGAAATCTCGAAATCGAGCGCCGCGTTCGACCGCATATGATCGGGGTTGGCGGTCTTCGGCAGCGCGACCATGCCCAGTTGCAGCACGTAGCGGATCGACAGCTGCGGAACGCTGACGCCATATTTCTCGGCCATCGCCTTGATCTCGGCATTGTCGAGGATCTGGCCGTGACCGATCGGCGAATAGGCCTCGGCGACCATGCCGTGGCTCTGGATGTAGTCGATCAGCTCGAAGGGCGTGTTCGACACGTGCGCGAGGATCTGGTCGATCATCGGCTTGACCTTTGCATTGTCGAGCAGGTTGTCGAGATCCGCCTTCTCGAAGTTCGACACGCCGATCGCGCCCAGCTTGCCCGCCTCATAGGCTTCTTCCAGCGCGCGCCACGCTTCGAGGTTGCCTTCGAAGTAGCCATCGTCGCCGTGGAACTCGGTCCAGGGCTTCGGGCTGTGGATGATCATCAGGTCGATCTTGTCGAGCCCGAGCGTCTCGAGCGAGCCGTCGATCGCAGCTTTCGCATCGGCATAGTTCTTGATGCCCGCGTCGAGCTTGGTGGTCACGAAGATCTCGTCGCGCGGAACACCGCAATTGCGGATGCCTTCGCCGACGCCACGCTCGTTGCCATAGGCCTGCGCGGTGTCGATGTGGCGATAGCCCATCTCGACGGCGGCCTTCACCGCATCGGCCACCTTGTCATCGTCGATCATCCAGGTGCCAAGGCCCAGTTTCGGGATCTCGACGCCATTGGGGAGGGTAAGGGTTTCGTTCAGGATCATGTCTGGCTCCTTGCATTGGAGGGCGCCGCGCCCCTCATGTTTCAAGAGCACGGCTTCGGTTCATGTCCTGCAATCTAGTGCGAGATGCGCCTCAGGATAATCGACGGAATTTTTATAGCACTCATGAATGGCAAGCATGAATGCGCACGTTCATTCACCCGAGCGTGATAATAGGGGGGCTGATCAGCCCCGCTCGCGCAGCGCTTCCAGCACGGCGCCGAAGGCCGAGGAGGGGCGCTGACGGCTGGGGTAATAAAGGTGAAAACCCGGGAAAAAGGGGCAATATTCCTCGAGGCAGGCTTGCAGGGCGCCACTTTCCAGATGGGGCGCGGCGAGCCGATCCGGCACCAGCGCCAGCCCGTGCCCGTCGAGCGCCGCGTGCTGCACCAACCCGATCGTGTTGAAGCAGGCCTGACCGGAGACTTTCACCCGGATCTCGTGCCCGTCGGCATCCTCGAATTCCCAGGCATAGAGTGCGCCATGCGTCGCCAGCCGCAGGTTGATACAATTGTGCTCGCTCAAATCGTGCGGGGTCTGCGGCACGCCAGCCGCTTCGAAATAGGAGGGTGCTCCGACACAGAGCATCCGTTCGTCCGGGCCGATCCTTGTGGCGATCATCCCCTCGCTCACGCTGTCGCCATAGCGCACCCCGGCATCGCATTGCGCCGAGGCCAGATCGGTGAAGCCGTAATCCATCACCAGCTCGACATTGATCGAAGGGTATTGCTTGAGCAGCGGCGAGAGCTTTGGCCAAAGCACGGTCTCGATCGCGTAATCGGTCGACACGATCCGGACGGTGCCCGTGGGCTGGTCCTGCGCGTCGTCGAGCGCGCGCAGCCGCGCCTCGATCATCTCGAAACAGGGGTTGAGCGTGGCCAGCAGATCCTCGCCCTCGAGCGTCGGCGCGACCGAGCGCGTCGTGCGGGTGAGCAGCCGCAGCCCCAGCCGTTGCTCCAGCGCCTTGATCGTATGGCTCAGCGCGGATTGCGACACGTTGAGCCGCGCCGCGGCCTTGGTGAAGCTGCGCTCTTCGGCGACGGCGGCCAAGGCGATCAGATCGTTGATATTTTCGCGCAGCATGAGGGAGGCCTCGCTGAATGTTGGTGTCGCCATCGGGCGGGTCTCCCTCACGATATATGCGCGTGGTTCATGACGTCCACGGATTATTCAGCCGTGGATCACTCCAGATAATCCGCGTCGCTCACCTTCTCGCCCCAGGTCACGGCGGAGCCATCCACCACCTGCTGGATCGCGAAATGCGTCACATGGGTCGTGTCGGTCGCGCCATGCCAATGCTCGATGCCCGGCGGGCACCAGATCACGTCGCCCGCCTGCATCAGCTGCTTGGGCTGGCCGCGTTCCTGTACCCAGCCGGAGCCTGCCGTCACGACGAGCTTCTGCCCTGCCGGATGGGTGTGCCAAGCCGAACGCGCGCCGGGAAGGAAGGTCACTTCGCCCGCGCTCACATCGCCCATGTCGGGGCCGAAGACGGGGGCGACGAGGGCGGTGCCGGTGAAGGTGTCAGAGCTGCCGATCGTGGCTGCGCGGCTCTCCGCCGGGGTCAGTTCCATCGACTGCGCAACGGCGGCGGGGGCGGCGAGAAGGACGGCGAGCGTCGTGAAGGTGCGGATCATCAGGGGTCTCCCTTGGATTGCGTTTCAATGGCAAGGCCGTGATCTCCCTGGCCTCGCCTTCATTGACGTAAGGGGCGCCGTCGCGGGGTTAATGCCGCAAAAGCCGGAAAGCCTCATGAGCAGGATTCATGGATGCTGTGCGCAAAGCAGTGATTATCTGCGGCGCGTTTCACGGCATGTTGAAAGGCAGGCGCCACCCTTGTTCCGGCGCTCTTCGTCAGTTCCCGAAAAAGGAGGCCCGAGATGTGCCAGTCCTGCAATGACACGTTCCAAACCCTGACCCGCGATGGCGAAAGCCGCCGCAATTTCCTGCGCAGCGGCACCGCGCTGGCCGCGGCCCCTTTGGCGGCGAGCGTCGCCACGCAAGCGGTCGCGCAAGAGGCCGGCGCATCGCTCGAAGCTTCCGAGGTGCAGGCTTGGGCGGCCTTCGACACGGATGGCAGTTTCGCGCCCCATACGATCCCGCGCCGTGCGGCTGGGCCGAAGGATGTCGTGGTCGAGATCATGTACAGCTCGATCTGCCACTCGGACATCCACACCTACAAGGGCGACTGGGGGATGCCGCAGTTTCCGCTCGTTCCCGGTCACGAGATGGTCGGCCGGGTCGTCGGCATCGGCGCTGAGGTCACCAAGTTCCGCGAGGGCGATGTCGCCGGGGTCGGCACGATGGTCGACAGCTGTGGCACCTGCGCCAATTGCCTTGCCGACCGCGAGCAGAACTGCCTCAACGGCACGACCTTCACCTATAATTCCGAGGACAAGATCTCGGGCGGGGTGACCTATGGCGGCTATTCCAAGAAGATCGTCGTGAAGGAAGACTTCGCGCTGCGCATCCCGCCGGGGGTCGATCTGGCCGGGTTCGCGCCGCTTCTGTGCGCGGGGATCACCACCTTCTCGCCAATCAATCACTGGGACCTGCAGCCCGGCCAGCGCTACGGCGTGATCGGCATGGGCGGTCTGGGCCATCTCGCGGTGAAGCTGGCGGCGGCGAAAGGGGCGGAGGTCGTCGTCTTCACGACTTCCGAGGACAAGATCGCCGATGCCAAGGCTTTCGGTGCCGCCGAGGCCTATCTCTGGTCCGACGAGGCCGCGATGCGGAGCCAGATGGGCAGCTTCGATCTGATGCTCTCGACCGTCCCGGTGGCCTATCCGATGCAGCAGTTCCTGAACCTGCTCAAGCTCGACAAGACGCTGGTCAATGTCGGCGCGCTGTTCCCCATTGAGGGGGCGCATGGGATGATGATGGGCTTCGGGCGTCAGAGCCTCGCGGGCTCGATGACGGGCGGAATTGCCGAAACCCAGCGTGTGATCGACTTCGCCGCGCATCACGGTGTCGCGGCCACCTACGAGATGATCACCCCCGAACAGATCGGCGAAGCCTGCGAGAAGGTCGTGAACAAGCAGGCGCGCTATCGCTATGTGATCGACATGACCAAGGCCTGAAAAGGCGACTGATGAGTGCGGCTCATCTGTGGCAGTATTGCGCGGGGGGTAATCCTCCTGCGCAATCGCGCATAGATTTGTCTCCAGCAGCAGGAGGGCATCGGCCATGAGCGTCACGAAGTTTCTGACACCCGTCGCGGCGCTGTGCGTCGCCGCCAGCATGGCCTGCGCTCAGGAGACGAAAGGAGATAGCATGATCCCGATCACCGTGACCGCAGGCGAGACGGTTCTGACCGCCACCCTCGACGACACCCCTGCAGGGCGCGATTTCGCGGCGCTCATGCCGCTGGAGTTGACCCTGCGCGACTACCACGGCATCGAGAAGATCGCCGATCTGCCGCGCAAGCTCGACACGACAGGCGCACAGCGCGCCTATGAGCCGAAGACGGGCGACATCACGCTCTATGCGCCTTGGGGCAATCTCGCGATCTTCTACAAACCCTTCGCCAACTCGCCGGGCCTCGTGCGGCTGGGCGCGTTCGACGGGTCGCTAGAGGCGCTGATGAGCAACCCGACGGTTCGGTTCGAGCGGGCGGAGTGATCGCATACGGCCCTCGCGGCGTAGATCGGTAGCCCGACCCGGAAGGAGATGCCGTGACCGCTGCCGAGCCTTTGCCGTTGCCCGCCGCGACCCGCGCGGCTGGTGAGGACCGCCTGACGCGGTTCGCCCCGAAGATGGGCGCGGATTACGCGCAGGGGCGCAATTTCGATCACGGGGCGGGGCGGCATAGGGAGGTCTCGCAACTGTCGCCCTATCTGCGGCGGCGTCTTGTGCTCGAGCGTGAGGCGGTGTCGCGGGCGTATGAGGCGCATGGGCCGGAGGCTGCGGAGAAATTCGTTCAGGAGGTGCTCTGGCGGGGCTATTTCAAGGGCTGGCTGGAACAGCGCCCCGATGTCTGGGCGCGTTATCGGGACGGGTTGGCGCAAGACCTTGCTGCGCTCGACGACGCGCCCGATCTGGCCGCGCGCGTGGCCGAG
>NZ_DFRG01000078.1:879-2856 GCF_002378135.1 Thioclava sp. UBA3469 | reverse complement strand
CCCGGCGCCTTGCCCGGCTTCACGCCCGCATCGATCCAGCCTTTGTCAAAGAAGGGCTGCGCGATATCGGCCATGCGCGGATCGAAGCCGGAATAGGCGTCCAGCACGGTGTCCTTCGCCTCGTCCCACATGATGTCGCGCGGGGCCTCGGTGGGCAGCGGCGCGTTGCGGTCCCAGATCTGCAGCGTGTCGAGGCCGAGCCATTTCGCCTTCAGCTTGTAGTAGCGATGCGACAGGCGGGGGTAGGCCGCGACCACGGCGTCGCGCAGCGCCTGTACCACTTCGGGCTCCACGTCGTTTGACAGGTGGCGACCGGTCTGCGGGGTCGGCATCTTGCGCCAGCGATCCTCGATTTCCTTTTCCTTCGCGAGCGTGTTGTGGATGCGCGAGAAGGTGCGGATGTTCTCGCCAAACACATTCGCCAGCTCTTTCGCCGCCGCTTCGCGCTTTTCGCGATTGTGGTCGGAGAGAAGGGTGGTCGTGGCCTCAAGCGAAAGCTTCTCGCCCTGCACCTCGAACTCCAGCGCGGCGGTGGTCTCGTCGAAGAGGCGGTTCCACGCGGCGGCGCCGACGATCGACTGGTCGTGCAGGAATTTCTCCAGCTCGTCCGAGAGCTGATAGGGCTTCATCGCACGCATCCGGTCAAAGACCGGCTTGTAGCGGGCGACCTTCGAATCGGCGAAGACGGCCTCGTAGGTCTCGTCCGGGATGCGGTTGAATTCGAGGCTGAAGAAGACGAGCGGCGTGGTGTAGGTGGTGATCTTGTCCTGCGCGTCGGACAGCAGCTTCACCCGCGCCGGGTCGGTCGTGTTCTGGTAATAGCGCAGGCCCGTATAGGACATCACGCGGCCCGCTTTCTCGTCGATTTCCTCGTAGCGCTTGATGCAGTCGGCCATGCCCGCGGCATCAAGATCGGCCAGTTTGCCTTCATAATCGGCGGCGAACTCGGCGCAGGCTTTTTCCAGCCATGCCATGTCCTTGGTCAGTTCCGGCGCGTCGGGTGCGGGGTAGAGATCGCTCAGATCCCATTCGGGCAGATCGCCGAACGCCCCTGCATTTGAATTCGCATCGAAAACGGGGCGGCGGGGTGTGAGCGTCATGAGGTTCCTCGTGTCTGATCGGTTGCTTTCCAGATAGGGGCAGGGGCGCCGCCCTGACAAGGGCGCGGGGCCGCTCGGAGATGCACAATTTTTTGGCAGATGCTATGAAATGAACTTTTCCCTGACGCGGCGCGTTGCATAACATTGGCCATCGCCTTTTACTCGCGGGGTACAGGGCCTAGACATAAATAAAAGACTAGGGGGACTTAACCGGCGCGATGACAGAGTATTTCAACGAGATGTTCGACGGCGGCCAAGTGCGTCAGCCCTATAGTGGACTCGACGGCTGGATGCGCGAAATGCCGTCCGAGTTGCGCGCTATGAAGCAAGCCGAGGCGGAGGCGCTGTTTCGCAGGATCGGCATCACTTTCGCCGTCTATGGCGAGGGCGGCGATCCGGACCGTCTGATTCCCTTCGACATGTTTCCGCGCGTTTTCACACAACCGGAATGGCGCAAGCTGGAGCGTGGCATCAAGCAGCGCGCCCGGGCGCTCAACGCCTTTCTGCTCGACGTCTACGGACGTGGCGAGATCGTGCGGGCGGGGCGAATCCCGGCGCGGCTCGTCTATCAGAACGACGCTTACGAACGGGCGGTTTCGGGCTTCATCCCTCCGCGTGGCATCTACAGCCACATTGTTGGTGTCGATCTGGTGCGCACTGGGCCCGATCAGTTCTACGTGCTCGAAGACAACTGCCGCACCCCGTCGGGCGTCTCCTACATGCTGGAGAATCGCGAGATCATGATGCGGATGTTCCCGCAGCTGTTCCGCGAGAACCGGATCGAACCGGTGGATGGCTATTCGGATGCTCTGCGCCGCACCTTGGCCTCGGTTGCGCCGGCGAAATGCGACGGCGAGCCGACGGTCGCGATCCTCAC
>NZ_DFRG01000078.1:0-580 GCF_002378135.1 Thioclava sp. UBA3469 | reverse complement strand
CCGACGGTCGCGATCCTCACGCCGGGCCATTTCAACTCGGCTTATTACGAGCATTCCTTCCTCGCCGATCTGATGGGCGTCGAACTGGTGGAAGGGCCGGACCTGTTCTGCGAGGGCGGCTTCTGCTGGATGCGGACGACGGAAGGCCCGAAGAAGCTCGACGTGATCTATCGCCGGATCGACGACGCATTCCTCGACCCGCTCTGCTTCCGCCCGGATTCGATGCTGGGCATTCCGGGGCTGATGGATGTCTACCGCTCGGGCGGCGTTTCGATCTGCTCGGCGCCCGGGGCCGGCGTGGCCGACGACAAGGCGATCTATACCTTCGTGCCGGAAATGGTGCGCTTCTATCTGGGCGAAGAGCCGCTTCTGGAAAACGTGCCGACCTGGCAATGCGCCAAGAAGGACGACTGCAAATACGTTCTCGAAAACCTCTCCGAGCTGGTGGTGAAAGAGGTCCACGGCTCGGGCGGTTACGGGATGCTGGTGGGGCCGAAATCGACCAAGGAGCAGATCGAGAATTTCCGCCACAAGATCGAGGACAACCCCGAGAATTACATCGCCCAGCCGACGCTAGCGC
>NZ_DFRG01000035.1:4318-9486 GCF_002378135.1 Thioclava sp. UBA3469 | reverse complement strand
GCGATCTCTCCCGCCGCCGCATCGTCGTCGAACGCATCGCCGAGGCTGATCAGCCGCGAAGGCCGGAGGCGCAGCACCTCGGCCTCCAGCCGGATCACCGTGTCGAGGCTCTCGAAAGGTGGCAGCAGCGCACCGCCGCGCCGCGCCATCCGCTCGGACTTGCCCAAGTGAAGATCGGCCACGATCAGCGAG
Source organism: Thioclava sp. UBA3469 (assembly GCF_002378135.1). Classification (NCBI taxonomy): domain Bacteria; kingdom Pseudomonadati; phylum Pseudomonadota; class Alphaproteobacteria; order Rhodobacterales; family Paracoccaceae; genus Thioclava; species Thioclava sp. UBA3469. The sequence continues at coordinate 9,294 of NZ_DFRG01000035.1, read as the reverse complement.
TCTTCCCCGGGCCAAAAAAGCGCGCCCGACGGTTGCGCGATGAGCCGCTGCTCCGCGAAGGTGATCTCTCTCATTCCAGCCCCGCCTCGCGCATCATTGCCTGCGCCTCTTCTTCCATCAGCCGTGCCTCGCCCGTGCCGCCGCGAATGCCGACCTGCCCGTGCTCCAACAGCAAAGGCGCGGCCAGCGGCGTCACATGCGGGGCGCGGATATGCACGATTCTCTTGCCCTGGGCCAGCATCTCCTCGATCCGCTCGAAATCGACGAGGCCCCGGCTCGCCTCCTCGCGGGTGATGCGCAATAGCAGATGATCGGGGTCGTAGCGGCGCAGGGTGTCGTAGAGAATATCGGACGAAAACGTCGCCTGTTTGCCCGATTTGCGCTGCCCCGGCAGGTTACGCTGGATGAGGCCCGCGATCGTGGCGATGGAGCGGAAGGCGCGCTTCATCACCGCGTTGCTCTCGAGCCAGTCGCGCAAGCCTTCCCGCAACCCTTCGGCCGATAGCAGCGGCGCAGGGTCTTCGACCGGATCGATCGACCAGATCAGCAGCGCGTAATCGGTAGCCACGAAGCCCAGCGGCCCGAGCCCCGCCTGCTCCATCCGGTGGGTCAGCAGCAGCGCGAGCGTCTGATGCGCGTTGCGCCCCGCAAATCCGTAGAGACAGAAGAAAGCTCGCCCGCCGCGCAGGAAGGTCTCGCAGGTCAGCGTGCCGGGGGCGGGTAGCGTGGAAATCTCGCGCTGCAGCGCCAGCCAGTCGCGGGTGTCAGGCGGCAGTTGCTCCCAGTCCTCGGGCGTGGCGATGAGGCGTTGGACCCTTTGCGACAGCTCCAGCGAGGTCGCCATCTTCAGCCCTGAGAAGACGGCGATTTTCGGCTCGCGCGTGGCGGCGTTCGTTACCTCCACGACCATCTCGCGCAGACCTTCGTAGCGGACAACCTGCCCGCCGATTAGGAACGTGTCGCCGGGGGTGAGAGACGCGGCGAAGCCTTCCTCAACCTCGCCCAAGGGCGTGCCGCCGCGCCGGGATTTGCGGCGGACTTTCAGCTTCTCGGTCTCGGTGATCGTGCCGATATTGATCCGCAGATCGCGGGTCGCGCGGGGATCGCGGAGCTGCCATTTGCCATCACGCTGCAACAGGCGCTGCCAGCGGTCATAGGCGCGCAGCGCGTAGCCACCCGTCGCGCAGAATTCCAGACAGGCGTCGAAATCCGCGCGTGACAAATTCGCGTAGGGCCCCGCCCGCAGCACCTCGGCATAAAGCGCATCCGCCTCAAACGGCCCGGCGCAGGCGGTCAGCAGGATATGCTGACACAGCACGTCGAGCGGCCCGCGCCAGCGCCGCCCGCCGCCGTCCAGATCGTTCTCGCGCACGGCCTCCAAGGCGGCGGCGCATTCGACGATCTCGAAGCGATTGGCGGGCACGATCCGGGCGCGCGAGGGTTCGTCATAGCGGTGATTGGCGCGCCCGATCCGCTGCACGAGGCGTTTGACATTCTTCGGCGCGCCGACCTGCAGGACCAGATCGACATCGCCCCAGTCGAGCCCCAGATCGAGTGAGCCGGTGCAGACCACCGCGCGCAGCTCGCCGCTGGCCATCGCCTCCTCGACCTTGTGGCGCGCCTCGCGCGACAGCGAGCCGTGATGCAACCCGATCGGCAGGGCGTTGTCGTTGACCTCCCAGAGCGCCTGGAAGAACAGCTCGGCCTGCGCCCGGGTATTCAGGAAAACAAGGCTGAGCCGCGCGTCCTCGATCGCTGCCATCACATCTCGCGCGGCGTGCCGCCCGCCGCCACCCGCCCAAGGTGCGGGGCGCTCGGTCGGCAGCATCTCGATATCGGGGGGCGGGCCGGGATCGGCCATGATCACCCGCGCGCCGCCCATGAAATCCGCCAGCGCCTGCGGGGCCTCGACCGTGGCCGACAGACCCGTGACGGTCAGGTCCGGCGACAGGCTGCGCAGCCGCGCGACGCCCAGCATCAGCTGATCGCCGCGTTTGCTTTCGGCCAGCGCGTGGATTTCATCGAGTACCACCCGCTTCACCCCCGCGAAGATTTTCGGCGCTTCCGGGTAGGACAGCATCAGCGCGAGGCTTTCGGGCGTCGTCAGCAGGATCTGCGGCGGATCGACCCGCTGACGGCGACGCTGCGTGGCCGATGTGTCGCCGGTGCGATCCTCGATCCGCAGCTCCAGCCCGATTTCGTCCACCGGCGCGCGCAGGTTGCGGGCGATGTCCTTGGACAGCGCCTTGAGCGGCGAGACATAGAGCGTGTGCAGCCCGTCATAGCCCTCGGCCAGATCGACGAGCGACGGCAGAAACCCCGCCAGCGTCTTGCCGCCCCCGGTCGGCGCGATCAGCAGCGTATCTTCGCGCGCCGCCAGCACCTCCAGCTGATGGCGATGCGGCTGCCAGCCCCGGCTGGCGAACCAGTCGGCGAAGCGTTGCGGCAGGAGGGGCGTGGCGGCGGTGTCGGGCATCGCGTGAAAGGTAGGCGTGAGGAGCGGATGCGCAAGCTTTGCGGCACGTCTTGGCGCGGGCGGCCAGCCCGGGCCGCGCCTGCCCGTCTCTAAAGCAATGAGTCCCTGCGCCGCGACGCGCGGCGCGCTCGCCGCTGACGGCTTCCATTGGAAGCCTTCCGAAACGCGCCCCTCCCCCAACATCTCGCACCATCGCACACCCCACCCGCGCGATCTCGCCACTGTTCATTGGGCGATCCATGTTATATTCAGGCCCGCGACAGGAAATTGCCCGAGTCCCCTCGGGCGCGACAGAAACGGAAATCTTATGGCCTTTTATCGTTCCCGTAGATCCACCCATGGCCGCAACATGGCGGGTGCGCGCGGTCTGTGGCGCGCCACCGGCATGACCGATGACGACTTCGGCAAGCCGATCATCGCGGTCGTGAACTCCTTCACTCAGTTCGTGCCCGGCCACGTCCACCTCAAGGACCTCGGCCAAATGGTCGCGCGCGAGATCGAGAGCGCTGGCGGTGTCGCGAAGGAATTCAACACCATCGCCGTCGATGACGGGATCGCGATGGGCCATGACGGGATGCTCTATTCGCTGCCCTCGCGGGAAGTGATCGCCGATTCCGTGGAATACATGGTCAACGCGCATTGCGCCGATGCGATGGTCTGCATCTCGAACTGCGACAAGATCACCCCCGGCATGATGATGGCCGCGATGCGTCTGAACATCCCCGTGATCTTCGTTTCCGGCGGCCCGATGGAGGCCGGCAAGGAAGGCGCGGAAATCATCGGTCACGACCTCGATCTGGTCGATGCGATGGTGGCTGCGGCCGACGACAAATATTCCGACGAGGACGTGCTGGCGATCGAAAAGGCCGCCTGCCCGACCTGCGGGTCGTGCTCGGGCATGTTCACCGCGAACTCGATGAACTGTCTGGCCGAGGCGCTGGGTCTGGCGCTGCCGGGCAACGGCTCGATGCTGGCCACGCATGCCGACCGCAAGGAGCTGTTCCTCGAGGCAGGCCGCAAGATCGTCGAGATCACGCGCCGCCATTACGAGCTGGAAGACAAGGGCCTGCTGCCGCGCGAGATTGCGACGTTTGAAGCCTTCGAGAACGCGATGAGCCTCGATATCGCGATGGGCGGGTCCACGAATACCGTGCTCCACCTGCTGGCGATCGCGCATGAGGGCAAGGTCGACTTCACGATGGAAGACATCGACCGCCTCTCGCGTAAGGTTCCGGTGTTCTGCAAGGTCGCACCGGCGAAGCAGGACGTCCACATGGAAGACGTGCATCGCGCGGGCGGCATCATGGGCATCCTTGGCGAGATGAACCGCGCTGGTCTGATCCATCAGGATGTGCGCACCGTGCATTCGGAAACGATGGCCGAGGCGCTGTCGAAATGGGATGTGATGGTCGCCAATGACGACGCCACGGATCAGTTCTACCGCGCGGCCCCGGGCGGTGTGCGCACCACGCAGGCCTTCTCGACCGAGAACCGCTACAAAGAGCTCGACCGCGACCGCGAGGGCGGCGTGATCCGCACGGCGGAACATGCGTTTTCGCAGGATGGCGGTCTGGCGGTGCTCTACGGCAATATCGCCGAGCAGGGCTGCATCGTGAAAACCGCAGGCGTCGACGACTCGATCCTGAAATTCTCGGGCCCCGCGAAAGTGTTCGAGAGCCAGGACGACGCGGTGTCGGGCATCCTGACCGGGAAGGTCGTCGAGGGCGAAGTGGTCATCATCCGCTATGAAGGCCCGCGCGGCGGTCCGGGGATGCAGGAAATGCTCTACCCGACCTCCTACCTCAAATCGAAGGGCCTCGGCGCGAAATGCGCGCTGCTGACCGACGGACGCTTCTCGGGCGGCACCTCGGGGCTGTCGATCGGCCATGTCAGCCCGGAAGCGGAAGAAGGCGGCACGATCGGCCTCGTCGAGACCGGTGATATCATCGAGATCGACATCCCGAACCGCACGATCAACCTCGCCGTGGCCGACAATGTTCTGGCCGCGCGGCGCGAGGCGATGGGGCCGCTGCCGTGGAAACCGGCAGAGCCGCGCAAGCGCGCCGTCTCGACCGCGCTCAAGGCCTATGCGCTGCTGGCCAGCTCGGCGGCGAAGGGTGGCGTGCGCATCCTGCCCGAGTGATCGCACCCTAACGCGAATTGGAACGGCCGCCTCTCGGGGCGGCCGTTTTCATTCAGGCGGCATCGCTTTCGGGCAGGCTTTCTTCCCAACCGAGCCGCTTGCGGATCGCATGAGCGAGGTAGCTCATCGCCAGGGCCGAGGCGCCGCCCAGCACCGTGCCCGCGACCCGGCCCCATGCGTTCGACAAAGGTGCGTCATTGCCCATCGAGACCATCACGACGATCAGCGCGGTCAGGAAGGCCACGAAGGTCGGGTAATGCGCGGGCGGCGCGAACAGGATCGCAGTGACGCCGAAGATCACATAGAGCCCCGGCATCACGACACTGTCCGGCCCGAGCCACAGCACAAGCAGGCTCG
>NZ_DFRG01000035.1:947-4015 GCF_002378135.1 Thioclava sp. UBA3469 | reverse complement strand
GAGCCACAGCACAAGCAGGCTCGCGCCCAGCCCGCCTGCGAGGGTCGCGAGGCTGCGCACCAGCACCCGGTCCCATGTCATGCCGGGACGCGGGCGCAGCATCAACAGCGCCGAGAGTGGCGCCCAGTAGGGGTGATTGATCGAGAAAGCCACAGCGATCCCGTAGGACAAGCCCACCGCGCCCATCGCCTGCAGCCCCTGACCGATCAGCGAGTTGAGCGGCGCAACGCCATCGGGCGGCACCTGCCCATCGAGCTTCGGCCCCGTCTTCGGCGCGAAGTGTTTCCAGATCACCCGCACCGCCTCTTCCACCGCCAAGACCCAGACCATTGCGCCGCCGACGGCGAGCAGTACCGGCCCGGGTGACGGGATGAACTGCACGAGGAAGGTCGAGAGCGAGAAGAAAAGCCAGCTTTGCAGGAACAGCCACCACAGGCTCATATCGCGGCGCGAGAGAAGGCCAACGGCGAACGCGCCAAGCAGCATCCCCGGCACGCTCAGCGCGACGCCGCCGATCATGACCTTCGCGGCGATCATGCCGGCGAAGATCCCGACCAGTTTGCCCGCAATATCGAGGAAGGTGACCGGCCAGCGCCGATTGCGGATCGACTTGCCCTGCCCCGTCGAGGTGGCGAAGCCCGCGCCAAGCGCCGCGAGTTCCTGCCCGCGCGGCAGATCGAGTGACAGCACGATCGCGACCAGCCCGCTCAGCGCAAGCGCTGCGGGCAAGCCGCGCGACCAGTTCAGCTTCTGAAGTTGCTTAGGGGAGATAGTCACCAATTGCACCGCGTAACACCTTTCGATGCAGGCAAAGCGCCTTACCGACGCGCTGGTTCCCCGCTAGACGCCGATCCGGTCCAGAAGCCCCGCCACCATTCCGTGATAGCCCGACCCAAACAAGCGCAGATGCACCAGCGCGGGCCAGAGCTGATAGATCGCCCGCCGCGCCTGCCAGCCGGGTTCAAGCTCTCCATAGCCAGCCGCGAATTCCGACCCCGGCGCACCAAAGAGATGGAGCATCGCGAGATCGACCTCGCCGTCGCCGTAATAGCAGGCCGGGTCGATCAACCCGCTCAGATGTCCCTGATCGGCCAAGACATTGCCCGCCCAGAGATCGCCGTGCAGCAGGGACGGGAACGGGCGTGGCGGCAGATGCTCGTCAATCTGCGCGGCGAGCGTCTCGACCCGGCGGGCGAGTGGCACGGGCAAGGCAGGCAGCGACGGGCGCAGCCGTGCCTCGGCCCAGAACTCGGGCCATGTCGGTCGCGCTGCGTTGGGGATCGGCACCGGGCCGAAGGCGTAATCGTCGGGCCAGCCATATGGCGCCTCATCCGGTGCTCCCGGCGCGCGGTGCTGGCGCCGAAGCGTCTCGCCCAGTTCCAGCCACCCCGCGCCCCGCAGCCCCCCGCCCTGCGGCAAAGCCTCCATCGCGAGGCAGACCCCAGAGGCCGCGATCACCTTCGGCACCCGCGCGCCCGCCTCAGCGAGCGCCCGCAGCATCTCCGCCTCGATCTCGGGGTGAGGCCCGCCCTTGGCGATCACCCGCTCTCCGGTCGGCAGGTCCAGCGCCAGCACCGGGCTCAGATCGCCGCCCGCCAGCGGCTCGGCCTGTCGCGGCGTGATTTCCAGAAGGCGCGCGGCCTCTGCCAATATCCGCGCCGTTTCGTCCATGTCGCCCTCCTGTTTTCGGTCGTTTGCCTTTTCTTGCGGCACCACAGGCGAATATCCGCTCTGTACGACAGGATTACGGTTGCGTGACGGGTTCCATCCGGTGCAAATGCCCAATGTTGCCGTCGATCAGCCTCCCCATGGCGGGTCAGTCCTTCGTGCAGCATAGACATTTTGGACGCCTTCGTGCCGAGACAATGCGTGCAGCGCGCTCGGGCCGGAGGATTTGTCCGTTTCTGTCCCTCGGGGGGCAACACGAGACCCTGACGGAGATATCCCCACACTCGTCTCCGTCGGGTAGCAGCCGCCGCGAACCCCTTGCGGCGGCTGCGTCTAGCCCCGGCCCCGGTCAGCGCAGGAAGTTGTCGCGCATCAGCGAAACCACCTCATCGGCACGCCCGTTGAGCACCGCCTTGACGCCGAAGAGTGCGGTCGAGCCCACCTGTGCCGGTTCGATCTTCGGCGGCATCACCAGCTCCATCCGGTTCACCTTCACGTCGAGCAGCGCAGGCCCCGGTACGGCGAGCCAGTCGCGCACCGCGCCGTCGAGCTCGGTCGCGCTATCGACCCGCATCCCTTCCATGCCGATCGCCCGCGCCATCGCGCCGAAATCCGGGTTGTGCAGCTCGGTGAAGGCGTCGAGCATCCCCTCCACCCGCTGCTCCATCTCCACGAAGCCGAGCGAGGCGTTGTTGTAGACGAGCAGTTTCACCGGCAGTTTCTCCTGCACCAGCGTCAGCAGGTCGCCCATCAGCATGGTCATTCCGCCATCGCCGCACATCGCGATCACCTGACGCTCGGGGTAGGACTCCTGAATGCCCAGCGCCTGAGGATAGGCATTGGCCATCGTCCCGTGCAACAGCGAGGTCAGGAAGCGCCGCTCGCCATTGGCCGAGAGGTGGCGCAGCAACCAGACCATGGGCGAGCCGCCATCTGCGGTGAAGATCGCATCCTTCGCCGCGAACCGGTCGAGCAGCTCGGTCAGGTGCTGCGGGTGGATCAGGCTCGGGTCGGGTTCTTCCGCGCTATCGAGGTAGCCCTTGAGGTCCTCGGCATAGGCTTTCAGCGCCCGATCAAGATGTTTGCCGGGCTCGCGCGGGACAAGGCGCGGCAGCAGCGCGTCGATCGTGTCGCCGACATCGCCCGCTAGTCCCAGATCGATCGGCGCGCGCCGTCCCAGCCGGGTGGGATCGATGTCGAGCTGCACGATCTTGGCCTTGCCCGGATAGAACTGCGTATAGGCGAAATCGCTGCCCAGACAGAGCAGCAGGTCGCAATCGCCCATTGCCTCCATACCCGCGCGATTGCCCAGGATCCCGGTCATGCCGACATTGTTGGGCATGTCCGGCTCGATGAATTCCTTCGCCCGCGTCGTATGCGCGACCGGTGCGGCGAGCCGC
>NZ_DFRG01000035.1:0-629 GCF_002378135.1 Thioclava sp. UBA3469 | reverse complement strand
GGGGAGCCGCTCCGACAGTGCCCGGATCTGGGCGGCGGCTCCGCGCGCGCCGATACCCGCGTAGATCGTGATCCGCTCGGCTTCGGCGATCATGCCCGCCAGCGCGTCCAGTTCCGCCTCCGACGGGCGCATCACCGGCTGCGGGCGATGCACGGCCCATTGCAGATCGTCCTTCGTAGTCTCGCGGAACATGTCGCCATTGACGATGACCACCGCGACGCCGCCCTTGGTCAGCGCGGCCTGCGCCGCCTGCACGGTGATCCGGCGCGCTTGGTCAGGATGGCTGATCCGTTCGCAGAACACCGAAGCCTGCTCGTAGATTTTCTTCTGATCGACCTCCTGCGGGAAGCCCAGGCCCTCCTCCGCGCGCTCGATATTCGAGGCGATCAGCACCACGGGGGCACCGTTTCGGTGGCTCTCGAAAATGCCGTTCACGAAATGCAGGCTCCCGGGCCCGGTGGTCCCCGCGCAGACCGACAGCTCCCCGGTCATGTAGCTCTCGCCACCTGCCGCGAGCGCGCCGACCTCTTCATGGCGCACATGGACCCACGACAGGTCCGACCGGCGCACCGCATCGGTGAAATGGTTGATCGTGTCGCCCACGATCCCGTAGACGCGCTGCGCCCCCG
>NZ_DFRG01000241.1:2049-2803 GCF_002378135.1 Thioclava sp. UBA3469 | reverse complement strand
CGGCCGGTATGGACACCATTCGCGCGGATTGCTCGCGCTGGCGCAGATCACCGTCGGCATGACGCTCGGCTCGCGGTTCGACCGCAGACGGCTCGCCGCGATCCCGCGTGCCCTCGCCGTCGGCATCCCGGTGCTGATCGGCATCATCGTGGTGATGGCGCTGTTCGCGACGCTCTGCGCGCTCTTCATGCCGGTCGACCTGTCGACGCTGGTGCTGTCCTTCGCCATCGGCGGCATGGCCGAGATGGTTCTGACCGCGAAGGCCCTTCACCAAGACGTAGCGCTCGTCGCGGCCTTCCAGGCTGTGCGCGGCATCGCGGCCAATGCTTTGGCCGGTCCGGTCTGGATCTGGCTCACACGAAATCGAACAAAACGAACAGGAGAATAACGATGTCCGTAATGCAGAATGCCTTTGCCGAAATGCCCGAGGGTACGACGATCACCGAGGAGGCAGCCCGCTTCGTCGAGAGCGTGACGTTCGAGGATATCCCGGAAGAGGCCCTCACGATCGGCAAGCGCTGCCTGATCGACGCGCTCGGTCTGTATGTCGCAGGCTCGGAAGAGCATTCGGTCCATATCCTCGCGCAAGAGGCAGAATATGTCGGCGGCCGCGAGGAGTCGCGGCTTCTGGGCAGCACTCTGCGCGTGCTCGCCGCGATGGCGGCGCGCGTTCTGGGCACCGCCGGGCACGCGCATGACTGGGACGACAGTCAGGTCAGCATCGATCCCGCACATATTTACGGCCTGCTGACGC
>NZ_DFRG01000241.1:568-1718 GCF_002378135.1 Thioclava sp. UBA3469 | reverse complement strand
CCCGACGATCCCGCCTCTGTCGTCCGCGCTCGTGACCGCACAATCGCTCGGGGCGGTCTCGGGGCGCGATTTCATGCTGGCTTTCCTGACCGGGTTCGAGGTGGAGTGCAAAATCTCGGAATGGATGCTGCCGCGCCATTACATGCAAGGCATGCATTCGAGTGGCACGGTCGGCACCATCGGCGCTTACGCAGCTGCCGCAAAGCTGCTGGGCCTCAAGGGCGACGAACTGCGCTGGGGCTTCGGCATCGCGGCGAGCTTCGCCGCAGGCATCCGCTGCAATTTCGGCACGATGACCAAGCCCCTCCATGTCGGTCGCGCCTGCGAAAATGGGGTGACGGCCGCGATGCTCGCCAAGCGCGGCTTCACCGCCGACCCGAACGCATTCGATGGGCCGTGGGGCTTCATGGCAGTGCAGGGCGGTGGCGCATCGCCCGAGAAACTGTCGCAAGGCTTCGGCAAGACCTGGACGATCGTGAACCCGGGCGTGTCGATCAAACCCTATCCCTGTGGCGTGCTGACCCATCCCACGATCGACCTGATGCTCAAACTCGTCACCGAAGGCGATGTTCAGCCCGAGGATATCGACACCGTGACCGTTCACGCCGGCAGCAATATCCTGAAACCGATCCGCTACCCGATCGCGCAAAACCACCTGCAGGCGAAGTTCTCTCTGCCCGCTGCGCTGTCGATGATCGCGCTGGCGCGGCAGGCCGGGAAGGTCGAATTCTCGGACGGGTTCGTGGCGAGTGACGCGATGCAGGACATGCAGCGCCGGATGCGCACTGAGCTGGATCCCGAGATCGAAGCACAGGGCTTCGACAAGATGCGCTCGCGGATCACGATCCGCCTCAAGGATGGGCGCGAGATCAGCGGCTGGGCCGATGAGCGCTATCGCGGCGGGCCGGAAAACCCGCTGAGCGATTCCGAGGTGGAGGACAAGTTCCGCTCTTGCTGCGCCGGGGTTCTGGAAGCAGATCAGCAGGATGCGCTGATCGCGCAGGCCTGGGCCGTCCTCGACATGACGGATGCAGGGCAGCTTGCCGACAGCTCGCAATAACGCATAGCCTCTGCCGATCCGACATCGGGTCGGCAGAAGGTCCCGGAGGGGCGCATGAAAGTTCACATTCTCGACGACTGGTTCGACACG
>NZ_DFRG01000241.1:0-262 GCF_002378135.1 Thioclava sp. UBA3469 | reverse complement strand
TCTCGACGACTGGTTCGACACGCTGCGCGGTCTGCCCAGCTTCCAGCGGCTCAACGGGCACGAGGTCACGGTCTGGACCGATCACGAGAGCGATATCGATCGCTTGGCCGAGCGGCATGCCGAGGCGGAGGCGCTGGTGCTCTTTCGCGAGCGCATGCCGATCACCGCCGAGCTTCTGGCGAAGCTGCCCAAGCTACGCCTGATCGCGCAACGCAGCAGCTACCCGCATGTCGATGTCGCTGCCTGCACCCGGCATGGCGTG
>NZ_DFRG01000164.1:0-7344 GCF_002378135.1 Thioclava sp. UBA3469 | reverse complement strand
ATTCGCCCCATTGCCCCGCCGGACATGACCAGTCGCAAATCACGCGCATCGGCAAGGTCCGGGGCGTGTGCCGCGGGGTTCGGCGGCAACGGCAGTGGCTTGCCTCTTGGTACTGAACTGGCTGTGCCGTTGACCAGAAAACTCACCAACGGGGTCAGTTGATCATCATCGCCGATGCGAAGCAATTGGGCGGTGCCGCCTTCGTCTTCGGTCACATCCACAATTAAGTCGACGCGCTGTGCCGGGCCGAGGATCGACTCGCCGTCAACCGACTGGGGTTGGCCGGTTGGCATTCCATCCACGGCCACCGTCCAGCCACTGAATCCAGAGAGCCTCAGCGGGAAAATTCGAGCGCTTGCTGCGTTGATGATCCGCAAGCGAATGCGCTCGTTGCGCTGCGCGGGCAAGGTCAGGTCATAGCGCCCGTTGGTCGTGATAAAGTTGCCGGTACGTCCACCGTGGCTCATCATCATGGGCTGTTCGAAATTGTCGAACAGCTGCCCGCTCTCAGGGTCGAGCAACCAGTCCTCCAGAACGATGACTTCCTCGCGGTCGATGTCCGGTCCATCGACCTCTTCGACGATCAAGGCACCGCGCAGACCACGCGCGACTTGCTCGTATGAGCGATTATGCGCGTGATACCAATAGGTGCCCGCATCCGGCACAACGAATTCATAATCAAAGGTCTGGCCGGGCGGCACGGCATCCTGCGTCAGCCCCGCCACGCCATCCATCGCGTTGTCGATGCGGATGCCGTGCCAATGCACCGAGCTTGGCACGTCGAGCTCGTTGACGAAGCGGCGTTGCAGGCGCGCGCCCTGCGGCACCCGCAGCTGCGGCCCCGGCAACGTGCCGTCATAGGACCAGACCTCGGTTTGCGGATAGCCCTCGGGGGCAATCTGGGCCATGGCGCGCTGCGCGGTCAGCGGAGTCGGGGCGGTTGCCGCGTTACCCATGCGCGCCGTCAGCGCCGTGGCCCCCATTCCGGCAAGGACCGCGCGGCGAGTCAGTTGGAAATTCTGCATCTCACTCGATCCCGTTCGCGCGCTGTAATTCGCGCACGTAAGTGACGATATTGGCGACATCGCCACGGGTCAGGCCCTCCTGCGGGGGCATGTTGCCGAACTTCCAGTGATGCGCGCGCACGCCCGCCTGAACGGCGGCCTGGAAGGCCATGTCCCCGTGATGGGACGGCTCATAGATCTTGTGCACGAGGGGCGGGCCGAAGCCCATTTTTCCGGTGGCATTCGCGCCGTGACAGGCGGCGCAGGTCGCGTCGAAAGCGCGTTTGCCCATCTGGGCCTGTTCGGAGAGCGTATTCGGCAAGGTGACAGCGACGAGCGGATCGCCTTTGGCAGGCGTGGCCGCCTCGGCCTCACTCGCGGTGTCGGGCTGCATCACGAGCCAACCGCCCGCAGCGAGGGCCGCGACGACCGCGGCAGAGAGAATATAGCGTTTCATAGAGTATCCTGTTCGATCATGCGCCCGGGCTCGGGACGCGACAGACGAACCCCCTCAGGGGCCAGCGACGGTGTGATCGATCAGATACGCGGTGGCGGAAGGTCGAGTTGGGGCTCATGCGCCAAGGGCGCGGGCGTCTCCGCAGGCAGGAGTGTCACCGACAGGTCAGCCCGGCTCAGCGAGAATTCCGGCGCGAAGTCCAGCGTGGCCGAGACCATCATCTGCGCATGGGGGCAGGATTGGTCCTGCGTCGAGCCCGCATCGTGATGGCTGTCGGGACAGGCCGCGCAATCGCTGACGGTGATTGCGTCCATCGTATCCATCGCACGCGCATGGGTCATCGCGGCAGCGGGCGCGCCCAACTGCGAAAGACCGATCAAACAGACCAGCCCGACGATGACGATATGCAGCGCTTTGCGCATGGCTCTCCCGGTTTCTCCCTGCCCTCTATCTGGTGGGCTCTGGCGCGGCTGTCAATTCCCGCGCTGCCCCATCAGGTCGTCTAGGATCGCACAATCGGGGGCATCGTCGCCATGACATTGCGCGATCAGACGTTGGAGTTGCGCCTCCAATGCACTGAGAGAGGCGATCTTCTCGCGCACCGCTTCGAGGTTTTGCTGCGCGAGCGCGCGCACATCCCGGCTGGCCCGCCCCTCATCGGCGCTCAAGCTGAGCAAACGGCGACATTCCTCGAGCGAGAACCCAAGGTGCCGCGCCTGCGCCAGAAGCCGCAACTGCTCCACGCAAGCGTCGGAGAAATCGCGATAGCCATTCGCCCGCCGGTCGGGCGTGACGAGGCCGATCTCCTCGTAATAGCGGATTGTCTTGACCGGCAGCCCGGTCTGCGTCGCGGCGGTTCCGATATTCATCTGCATAGGCCTCCTGCGCTTGGTATATAAACCTTCCAGTCACTGGAAGCAAAAGTCACGCTTGCGTGAGAGCCGCTGGAACATAGGGACGCGGGACCGGGTTTAGGAAAAAGATCGGTTATACTCTTGACCCTCCAGCAGCTGGAAGCCCTATCTGATCGGGCGAAGTTGCCGAAAGGATGAACGGATGACATCGCAACACGCCCACAACGAGACCCACGACACGCAGGAAACGACGGACGCGATCACCCGCGATCCGGTCTGCGGAATGACGGTCGACCCGGATGCCGACAAGCCCAGTGCCGAGCATGACGGGCATCTCTACCACTTCTGTTCGCAAGGCTGTCACGACAAGTTCGTGGCCAAGCCCGATGACTACATCAAGGCGACCGACCCGGTCTGCGGGATGTCGGTCGAGCGCGCGACGGCGAAATATATGGCCAAGCTCGACGGCGAGCGGTTCTATTTCTGCTCCGAGGGCTGTCAGCACAAGTTCGAAGCCCGGCCCGAGGATTATCTGGGCGTTCGTCCCGCTGCCAAGCCGATGCCCGAAGGCACGCAATATACCTGCCCGATGCATCCCGAGATCGTCGAGGACAAGCCCGGCGACTGCCCGAAATGCGGTATGGCGCTGGAGCCGATGAGCCCCAGTGCCGATAGCGGCCCGAACCCCGAGCTCGTGGATTTCCGGCGCAGGCTGTGGATCATGGGGCCTCTGGCGGCTGCGGTCTTCGTGCTGGAGATGGGCGCGCATATCGGGCTGCCCTTCGCGGAGTGGATCGGGCCGAAAGCCTTCCTCTGGCTGCAATTCGCGCTGGCGACGCCGGTGCTGTGGTTCGCGCGGCCCTTCTTCGTGCGCGGTTGGAAATCGGTGGTGAATGTTTCGCCCAACATGTGGACGCTGATCGCTTTGGGCACGCTCGCGGCCTATCTGTTCTCGCTCGCGGGGCTTCTGGTGCCGGGTATCTTCCCCGCCGAGATGCTGAACGAGCACGGCCTGCCGCCGGTCTATTTCGAGGCCTCGGCGGTGATCCTCGTGCTGGTGCTGATCGGCCAGATCATGGAGCTGTCCGCGCGCGAGAAAACCGGCGACGCGATCCGCGCGCTGATGGACCTCGCGCCGAAAACCGCGCGCCGCGTGGGCGAAAACGGTGACGAGGACGTGCCGCTCGATCAGGTGCAGACGGGCGACAAGCTGCGCGTGCGCCCGGGTGAGACCGTGCCGGTGGATGGCGTGGTCGCGGAAGGCTCCTCCGCTATCGACGAGAGCATGATCACCGGTGAGCCCGTCCCGGTCGAGAAAGCCCAAGGCGATGCGGTCACCGGCGGCACGCTCAACAAACAGGGCAGCTTCGTGATGGAGGCGCAGGCTGTCGGCTCGGAAACCACGCTCTCGCGCATCGTCGAGATGGTCGGCAAGGCGCAACGCTCGCGCGCGCCGATCCAGGGGCTGGCCGATCGCGTCGCGCTCTATTTCGTGCCCGCCGTGGTGGCCTGTTCGATCCTCGCCTTCATAGCCTGGCTCGTCTTCGGCCCCTCGCCCGCACTGGGCTATGCGACCGTGGCCGCCGTCTCCGTCCTGATCATCGCCTGCCCCTGCGCGCTGGGTCTGGCCACGCCGATGTCGGTGATGGTCGGCACCGGGCGCGGCGCAAGCGCGGGCGTGCTGATCCGCGACGCCGAGGCGCTGGAGCGCTTCGCCAAGGTCGACACGCTGATCGTCGACAAGACCGGCACGCTGACCGAGGGCAAGCCCGCGCTGACCGATGTGATCGCGGACGGGGCCTCCGAGGAAGAGGTCAAATCGCTTGCCGCCGCGCTGGAACGGGGTTCGGAGCACCCGCTGGCCGAGGCCATCGTGCAAGGGGCCGAGGATGCGCCCAAACTGGACGCCGAAGGCTTCGAGGCGGTGACCGGCAAGGGGGTCACAGGCCGCGTCGACGGCGCACAGATCGCGCTCGGCAATGCGGCGCTGATGGAGCAGATCGGCGCGGATACCTCCACTCAGTCCGAGGCGGTCGAACGCCTGCAATCGGACGGAAAGACCGCGATGTATCTCGCCCGCGACGGCAAGGTGATCGGGGTGATCGCAGTGGCCGACCGGATCAAGGAGACCACGGCAGACGCCATTCGCGCGCTCCACGAGGAAGGCCTGCGGATCGTGATGGCGACGGGCGACAGCGAGGGCACCGCAAGGGCCGTCGCGCGCGAGCTGGGCATCGACGAGGTCCATGCCGGGGTGTCACCCGAGGACAAGGCCGCGCTGGTCGAGAAACTGCGCAAGGATGGCGCCTCCATCGCGATGGCCGGTGACGGGGTGAACGACGCACCCGCACTCGCCGCTGCCGATGTCGGCATCGCCATGGGCACCGGCGCGGATGTCGCGGTCGAAAGCGCATGCTTGACGCTCGTCAAGGGCGACCTGACCGGCATCGTGCGCGCGCGCCGTCTGGCCGAGGGCGTGATGCGCAACATCCGCCAGAACCTGTTCTTCGCCTTCGCCTATAACACCGCGGGCGTGCCGATCGCGGCGGGTGTGCTCTACCCCGTCTTCGGCGTGCTGCTCTCGCCGGTGATCGCGGCGCTCGCGATGAGCTTCTCGTCGGTCTCGGTGATCGGTAACGCCTTGCGCTTGCGGAGGCTGAAGCTGTGACATCGGCGCACAAAGATGACAGAGTTACGCAAAACTCCGGAGGACTCATGACACGTTTTCTTAGCATTCTCGCCCTCGTGGCGTTGCCCACCGTCAGCTACGCGCACGGAGATGGCAGCGCGGGTGGGAGCGCGCATGACATGATGTCGGGCGATCACATGATGATGGACGACGCGGATATGGGCGACCATGAGCATATGGGCGACGAAGACATGCCCGCACATGACGACCACATGATGTCCGACGACGCTCATGCCGACGGGCAGATGCCGATGGCTTCGACCGCGCAGATGCCCGGCATGCAATCCGGGGACACGGGCGCGATCACCGAGCCGGGCCAGTCCGCCTTCGCAGCCATTCAGGAGATCGTCGCCTATCTGCTCGCCGATCCCGAGACGGATTGGAACCGCGTCAATATCGAGGGTCTGCGCCAGCATCTGATCGACATGAACAACGTCACCCTGCGCGCCAAGGTCAAAGAGGACGACATCGAAGGTGGTGCCCGTTTCGAGGCAACCTCGGACGACCCCGAGGTCACCGCCTCGATCCGTGCGATGGTGCCTGCCCATGTCGCGACGATGAACGGGGTCGAGGGCTGGGAGATGAGCGCCGAGGAAATCCCTGGCGGCAGCGTGCTGACCGTGACCGGCGCGGATGCGCAGAAGATCCGCGCGCTCGGCTTCATCGGCATCCTGACCGTCGGCGCGCATCATCAGCCGCACCATCTGGCGATGGCAAAGGGTGAAATGATGATGGGGCATTGAGGTCCTGATGTGCCTCGAATAACCCCATTCGCGAAGGGGCGAAAAGCAGGGGCTCGCCGGTGAAACTCGGCGGCTCCGACCTCCCGCTTGCGCACTGAGATGTGAGCTGTAACAACTTCGGCGTTAGAAATCGGCGACCAGCGGCGTTTTTCCGGCTTTTCCCACGTCCCGAGACTGCAGGTCCGCCGTGCCGCCGAGGCACGCGGCTCCCTTGTCGTGACGGATCAGGATGATCGCCGGGTTGCCTATCTTTTCCGCCCGGATCGTCGCGGCGAGCGCGCCAAGCTGGCAGGTCGCGATCCTCTGACGGTCGGTCGAAATATCCGAGACGATCTCGACCTCGGAGACAGCCGGGACACCCGCCGCGAGAAGGTTCGCCTCGATAACGGGCGCCTGCCGCACGCCCATGTAAAGCGCGAGCGTCGTGCCCGGGCGTGTGGATGCCCCCCAATCGGGCGTGTCGTCGCCCGCGCGACACATGCCGGTGGCGAAGACCACGCGGTCGGTGGCGCCGCGTTCCGTCAGCGACCGGCCAAGCGCGGCCCCTGCGGCGGAGGCTGCGGTCACACCGGGCACGATTTCGACCGGGATGCCGTTGGCGCGCGCGGCGGCAAGCTCTTCGGTAGCGCGTCCAAACATGCACGGATCGCCGCTTTTCAGCCGCACGACCCGCTTGCCCTGCAGCGCCGCCGCTACGATCACCGCGTCGATCCGCTCCTGCGGCCAGGCGCAGGCGCCGACGGCCTTTCCGACATAGACGAGCTCGGCATCCCTGCGCGCCAACTCTAGAACCTCCGGATCGACGAGGCGATCGTAGAAGACGATATCGGCTTGGCTCAGACGCTGAACCGCCCGAAGCGACAGCAGGTCCCGCGCACCGGGGCCCGCGCCGACAAGTGCGATCGCGCCCGGTTTCGCGCGACCGGGTGCGGATCGGGTCGGGGTCACGGCCTTCGGCGAGACGCCTGCCAAAGCGAGCCGCCAGTCGTGGAAAACCTCGCTCATGAAAGCCAGAATCCCCGGCTTGCGGGCGCGAAGCGCGGCGTCGCTCGGGGCAAACGGGGATGCGGCAGAGAGCTTCATGATCATCTTCCTTTCAAGCGGCGCGCGCGCTGTGTCGGCGTGCCCAGAGATCGGCGGGGCGCGCGCGGGGCTGTGCGATTCCGGCGGTGTCGAGCGCCAGCTCTGCCGTGCCGAGAACGATTTCGGTCGCGAAGGGATCGTCGATCTCGCCCGACCAGAGGCGCCCCAGATCGGCGGGATCGGGGGCCGCATCGGCAAGACGGCGGGTCGCGCCGCAGCTGGCCGCACCCTGCCCGGTCCATGCCTCCCCCGACCGCAGGCCGAAGAGCGCGATGTCCTTGCCCGGATGGCGCTCGAACTCGCCGCCACCGCCCTTGATCACCGTCATCGCTTGCAAACCCAGCAGCGCGCAGGCATCGGATTGCAGCTCGCGATACGGCGGATGGAAGACACCTTGCACCGAGGCCCTTGCGCCGCCCGGGTTGAGCACGCGCAGCACGGTATTGACCGCCGAGCGCAGCCCCAGCACCTCGCGCAGCCGCAGCAGATCGAGCGCGCGCGGCGCGAAATTCTC
>NZ_DFRG01000172.1:1408-17726 GCF_002378135.1 Thioclava sp. UBA3469 | reverse complement strand
GGGATTTCGCCGGTGGGCGGGATGGCCAATGCGCGCTCCGGCATGGCGGGCGAGATGGTGATCTTCGTGTTCTTTCTGCCCGCGCTGTCGCGCAGGCTCTGGCCGGGCGGGGGCGAGCTGCGCGCCTCGCCGAAGCTGATCGACGATCCCGAGCTGCGTCTGGCCGCAGCGCTGGTGATCCTCGTGCCGCTGTTTCTCTTCATCCGCCACTGGATCGCGGCGCTGGAAGTGCGCACGCCGGGCGATTTCGGCGCGATCTTCAAATCGATCTGGGGGTCGCTTTTCACCTCGTTGTCCTTCCTGACTACGACCGGCTTCGAATCGTCGGCGTGGCATGACGCGCGCGACTGGTCGGGGCTGGGCACGCCGGGCCTGATCCTCGCGGGGCTTGCGATCATCGGCGGCGGGGTCGCGACGACGGCGGGCGGCGTGCGGCTGCTGCGGGTCTATGCGCTGCTGCGCCACGGCGAGCGCGAACTCGACAAGCTGATCTACCCGAACTCCATCGCGGGCGGCGGCATGATGGCGCGCCGGTTGCGCCGGGAGGGCGCCTATATCAGCTGGATCGTGTTCATGCTGTTCGCGATCTCGATCGGCGGGGTGATGATGGCGGTCTCGCTGTTCGGCCTGTCTTTCGAACCGGCGACGATTCTGACGATCGCGGCGCTGTCGAATACCGGTCCGCTGGCGGGGATTGCGGCGGATGTGCCACTGAGCTGGGCCCATCTGAGCGAGCCCATCAAGGCTATATTCGCCTTCGCCATGGTGCTTGGGCGGCTTGAGACGCTGGCCATCATCGCGCTCTTCAACCCCGAGTTCTGGCGCTCCTGAATCCCGAATTTGATACGCAAATTCTGGCTCAGGGCCTAACAAACTGTTTTTTGGGCTGGAATCTCCCGCTCTGCACTGCATACTTGAATCAAATGGGTGTCTTTGACGCAGGCGCCCGGACGCGAGACACGAACAAGGGCAAGAACAATATGGCTGGCGATAGACAGAACCTGCAGGACGCATTCCTCAATCACGTTCGCAAAACGAAGGTTCCGGTCACGATATTCCTGATCAACGGGGTGAAGCTGCAAGGTGTCATCACCTGGTTTGACAATTTCTGCGTGCTTCTGCGCCGCGATGGGCAATCTCAGCTTGTCTACAAGCATGCGATCTCGACGATCATGCCGGGACAGCCTATTTCGCTTTACGAAGGCGACGACTAAGCGTCGCGGCACGCGGCTTTAGCGATACATATCTTGAGCGAAACGACCTCTACCGAGACGCCCGACACGCGGGCCTACGTGATCCATCCCGACATTCCGTCGCGAGAGGGCCAACGGCACTTGCCCCAATTCGCGCTGTCCGAAGCGGTCTCGCTGGCCGCGGCCTTGCCGCATCTGCAGGTCATCGGCGAGGAGATCGTGAAACTGCGCAAGCCCGAGCCGGGCAAGCTGTTCGGTCAGGGCAAGCTCGCCGAGATCAAGGCGCGGCTGGAGGCGAACGAGATCGACCTCGTTTTCATCGACGGGCCGGTGACGCCGGTGCAGCAGCGTAACCTCGAGAAGGAATGGGGGGTGAAGCTCCTCGACCGGACCGGGTTGATCCTCGAAATCTTCGCCGACCGTGCGCGCACCCGTGAAGGTGTGTTGCAGGTGGAGCTGGCCGCGCTGAGCTATCAGCGCACGCGGCTGGTGCGGGCTTGGACCCACCTCGAGCGTCAGCGGGGCGGGCTCGGCTTCGTCGGCGGCCCCGGCGAGACCCAGATCGAGGCCGACCGTCGCGCCATCGACGAGCAGATCGTGCGCCTGCGCCGCCAGCTTGCGAAGGTCGTGAAGACCCGTGAGCTGCACCGGGCCGCGCGCCGTAAGGTGCCGTTCCCGATCGTGGCGCTGGTGGGCTATACCAATGCCGGGAAGTCCACGCTGTTCAACCGCGTGACCGGGGCGGAAGTGCTGGCGAAGGATATGCTCTTCGCCACGCTCGACCCGACGATGCGCGGGCTGGAACTGCCGACCGGGCGCAAGGTGATCCTGTCCGACACGGTGGGCTTCATCTCGGACCTGCCGACGCAGCTTGTGGCGGCCTTCCGCGCAACGCTGGAAGAGGTGCTGGAAGCCGATCTGATCCTGCATGTCCGCGACATCTCGCATCCCGAGACCGAAGAGCAGGCGGAGGATGTGAACGACATTCTCGCCAAGCTTGGCGTCGCCAAGGAAGTGCCTCTGATCGAAGTCTGGAACAAGATGGACGCCGTCCCGCCCGATCAGCGCCGCGCGCTTATGGTGCAGGAGGCCCGCGAGCCCGATCTGCAGGCGATCTCGGCGCTGACCGGCGACGGGCTCGACGCGCTTCTGACGGCGATCGACGAGAAGCTCTCCGAAGAACGCTACCACGAGGAAATCACGCTCCGCTTTGCGGATGGGCGCAAGCGCGCCTGGCTGCACGAGCAGAACGTGATCCGCGGCGAGACCCAGACCGAAGAGGGCTGGACCTTCGAGGTCGAATGGACCGGTAGCCA
The DNA here is from genome assembly GCF_002378135.1 of Thioclava sp. UBA3469. NCBI lineage: Bacteria > Pseudomonadati > Pseudomonadota > Alphaproteobacteria > Rhodobacterales > Paracoccaceae > Thioclava > Thioclava sp. UBA3469. The sequence goes on along the minus strand of NZ_DFRG01000172.1, from coordinate 15,217 downwards.
GCGCAACCGGTTCCGGGCGCTGTAACCTCAGGTAACCACGCTGGGTCGCGCAGCTTGCGGACAAGACACCTTCTCCTTGAGAGAAATATCTCGGGGTGAATGGCGTAGCCAGAGGGGCAGAGCCCCTTCACCCGGCGCAATCACGCGAAGGGGTTGCCAAGCCTGCGCGATGGGTCTATATCGCGCGCACTTCACAGGCGGAGGCGGGCCGATGGGGGAGACATCCTCAAAGGTCCACCGGTTGGGGCATCTGCCCTGAGACCCTCCGCTCAGGCGCAAACCGGAAAAGGAATTGGACATGGCGCTTCCTGAATTCTCCCTGCGTCAGCTCTTGGAAGCTGGCGTTCACTTTGGCCACCAGACGCAGCGTTGGAACCCCCGTATGGGTCAGTACATCTATGGCGAGCGTAACGGCATCCACATCATCGATCTGACGCAGACCGTTCCGATGCTGGACCAGGCTCTGCAGGTCATCCGCGACACCGTTGCGAAAAACGGCCGTGTTCTCTTCGTCGGCACCAAGCGTCAGGCTGCTCGCCCGATCGCTGAAGCCGCTGAGAAATGCGCACAGTATTACATGAACCACCGCTGGCTCGGCGGCACGCTGACCAACTGGAAGACCGTCTCCCAGTCGATCAAGCGTCTCAACGAGATCGACGAGAAGCTCGCGGAAGGCGCTGAGGGCCTGACCAAGAAAGAGCGTCTCGGCATGGAGCGTGACCAGGCGAAGCTTCAGGCGTCGCTCGGTGGTATCCGCGAAATGGGCGGTCTGCCGGACCTGCTGTTCGTGATCGACGTGAACAAGGAAGACCTCGCCATCGCGGAAGCCAAGAAGCTCGGCATCCCGGTCGTGGCCGTGGTCGACACCAACTGCCCGCCGAACGGCGTGGATTACGTGATCCCGGGCAACGATGACGCAGCGCGCGCCATCGCACTCTATTGCGACCTCGCTTCGCGCGCGGCTCTCGACGGCATGTCGGCCCAGATGGGCGCGGCGGGCGTCGATGTCGGTGCCCTCACCGAGACCCCGGTCGAAGAGGCGCTGGCCGAGGCCGAGGCCGAGTAAGCCACGACCGTCACCCAGATGACATGAGGGCGGGGTATCCCGCCCTCGCAGAGTTCTTGAAGGAGATCCGACCATGGCGATTACCGCCGCTCAGGTGAAGGAACTGCGCGAAGCAACCGGCGCAGGCATGATGGACGCGAAAAAAGCGCTGACCGAGACCGATGGCGACATGGACGCCGCCGTTGACTGGCTGCGCACCAAGGGCCTCGCGAAAGCCGCGAAGAAATCCGGCCGCGTCGCGGCTGAAGGTCTCGTCGCTGTCGCCGTGAACAACGGCAAGGGCGTCGCGATCGAGATGAACTCGGAAACCGACTTCGTCGCGAAGAACGCCGATTTCCAGAAGCTCGTCTCCGACATCGCGGAAGTCGCGCTGGAAACCGGTGAAGATGTCGAGGTCGTCAAGGCTGCGCATCTCAACGGCAAGAAGGTCGAAGACGTGATCACCGACGCCATCGCGCGTATCGGCGAGAACATGAACCTGCGCCGCATGCACATCCTCGAAGGCGACACGCTGGTGCATTACGTGCACAACGCCGCCGCCGACGGCATGGGCAAGATCGGTGTGCTCGTCGCGCTGAACGGCGCCGACAACGGCATCGGCAAGCAGATCGCGATGCACATCGCCGCGACCAACCCGGCCGCGCTGTCGGAAGCCGATCTCGACCCCTCGGTCCTCGAGAAGGAAAAGCAGGTTCAGATCGACATCGCACGTGAATCGGGCAAGCCCGAGCAGGTGATCGAGAAGATGATCGAAGGCCGCATGAAGAAATTCACCGCGGAAGTCACGCTGCTGAACCAGCAATTCGTCGTCAACCCCGACCTCACCGTCGGTCAGGCTGCGAAAGAAGCTGGCGTCGAAATCACCGGCTTCGTCCGGATGGAAGTCGGTGAAGGCATCGAGAAGAAAGAAGAAGATTTCGCTGCCGAAGTGGCGAAGACCGCAGCTGGCAACTAAGCCCGCGCCTCTTCTTTGAAATTAGAAACGCCGCCCTGATCGGGGCGGCGTTTTTCGTTTGCAGGCAAGGCGTTGCGCGGCGAACTTAACGCGCCGCCGCCGCATGCGAGGCGTTGAGGAAGATCTGCTTCTGCACCGAGGCTTTCATCACCGCCTGGGCGGTGGTGTCGACATCGAGCGCTTCGCGCGCAAGCCGCAGGTGTTTTTCCACCGTGGACGGCGTCAGGCCCATGATAATCGCGATATCGGCGGTCGTCTTGCCCTCGGCTACCCATTCGAGCACTTCACGTTGCCGATCCGTCAGCGGGCGGCGCCCGGTGGAATAGGGCATGGTGGAGATGCGCAGATGCACGAGGCTGTTCATCACCATCAATTCGCGCTCGTTCTCGCGCCAGATGCGGTCGATCTCGTCCTGGCTCAACCCCGGCCGACCGACGAGGCCGATCGCGCCGCGCGCGTAGGAGAGCGGATCGGAAAAGCCGATCGAGTAGCCCGTACGGATTCCGAAGCGGTGGTTGATTTCGATGACTTCGATTTCGCCCGGAGTGAGCTCGCCCCGCATCGCACGGTCTGCCACCACGCGCCACGAGCAGGGTCCGTCGTTCTGCGCCGCCCACTGAACCATCGGGGCGTTGCGGTATTTTCCCTCCCCGACAAAAATATCGAGATATTCCTTCGGGTGGTTCGATAGGATCAACAAATCGTCTTCGTGGCCGAAATTGTTGCCCTTTCGGAAACTTGTGAAGCCATAGATCAAACGATGGAACCCGTAGCGTTCCATTTCCTGGCAATGACGCGTCCAGATCTCTTGCACGGATTTCGCGCGTAAGACTGCCTCGCAAAAGGATAACATCGCGTTTCACCTCACATTTCGGTAGGTCGCGTAGATCGTTACTACTATTCCGGCGCGCGATTTTCTCCGCTCCGGATGATCTATCCGAATGTCTTATTTTTCGGGCGTTATGGCAACCCGCATGGGCGCCGATCTAGGTGGTGAAACGCTTTAGCGATGGGTCTCGATGCGGCTCTCGTGCGCGCAACCTTGGGTGGTCTCGGGGGCAAGGGTCGCGAGCGCATCGTAATGGGTGAGGTAGATCTGCCCGGTCAGATGCGTGATCAGGTCCGAGCGCGTGAGCCGGTCCATCACCGGGCCCTTCACTTCGGACAGGTGCAGCCGCACGCCCGCATCGTTGAGCTGGTCGTTCACCTCTTCCAGCGCCTCGAGCGCGGACATGTCGATATGGTTGATCGCAGGGCAGTTCAGCACGACATGCTTGATCGTCTCGTCGCTGGCGATCCGGTCGTAAATCATCTCCTCGACGAAGCGGGCATTCGGGAACCACAGGCTCTCGTCGATGCGCAGGCTGAGGATGCCCGGCGCGCAGCTGACGCGGTGGCGTTGGACATTGCGGAAATGCTCGGTGCCGGGAACCTGACCCAGCTCAGCCACATGCGGGCGCGAACTGGCCCACAGCCGAAGCGCGATCGAGAGGATGACGCCGAAGGCGATGCCGTCCTCGACGCCCCAGATCAGCGTGACCAGCACGGTCAGCGCCATGCCGATGCCTTCGCGCGGTGCGTATTTGAACGTGCGCTTAAGCGCTTTGGTGTCGACCAGCGTCAGCACCGAGACGAAGATCGTGGCCGCGAGCGTCGCTTGCGGCAGGTAATAGAGGGCCGGGGTCAGGGTGAAGGTCGCGAGCGCCACACCGATCGCGGTGAAGGCCCCGGCGGCGGGCGTTGTGGCGCCAGCCTCGAAGCTGACAACGGAGCGCGCAAACCCGCCCGTGATCGGGAAGGACCCTGAGATCGCGGAGCCGATGGAGGCGCCGCCAAGGGCTATGAATTCCTGATCGGGGTCGATGCGCTGACGCTTCTTTGCGGCCAGTGTCTGGGCGACGGAAATCGTCTCGACATAGCCGATGATCGCGATCAGCAGCGCCGGGACGAAGAGCTCCTTCCAGAGCGCGAGATCGGCGGGCGGAAGGCTCGGCGTCGGGAAGCCGAGCGGCACGGTGCCCACCACGCGGAGGCCGCGCCCCTCCAGCCCGAAGAGCCAGGTGATCAGGATGGTCACGGCCACGGCATAGACGGGGGCCGCGCGGGTCAGGATTGCCGCCAGCCGCTCGGACAGCCCCGCTTTCAGCAGGCGCGGTTTCAACCCACGCCGTGCCCAGAACAGAAAGACCAGCGACAGGATCGAGATGACGACCGTGTAGCCGTTGGTCTGCCCGAGATGCGCCCAGAGCCCGCCGAGAATGTCGAAGATGCCGCCGCTCTCGCCTTGAATGCCGAAGAAATGCTTCATCTGACCGGCGGCGATCAGGATGCCGACGGCGGAGGTGAAGCCCGACAGAACCGGGTGGCTGAGGAAGGCCGTGATGAAGCCCATCCGCAGGAACCCCATGATCACCAGCATCACGCCCGACAGGAAGGCCAGCGCCACGGCGGCGGCGATATATTCGGGCGTGCCCTGCGCCGCAACCTTGCCCACCGCGGCCGCCGTCATCAACGAGATCACAGCGACCGGTCCCACGGCCAGAGGCCGCGAGGTACCGAAGACCGCGTAGATCAGCAGTGGCAGCACCGAGGCGTAAAGCCCGTATTCCGGTGGCATGCCAGCCAGCAGCGAGTAGGCGAGCGATTGCGGGATCAGCATGATCGTCACAATCACAGCCGCGATCAGGTCGGCCTCGAAGGTCGGGCGATCGTAGTCGCGCCCCCAACTAAGGATCGGCAGGTAGCGTTTGAGCATCTCGGTCTTCGGATTAGGCGCGGATCAGGCCTGATCGCGGCGGCTGGCGTAATACTGCATAACCGGCACCAGCGAGGAATGGTCATAGCCCGCCTCGGCCGCCGTGGCGACGATCTTGTCGATCTCCATCTCGCCCGCTTGGCTGACCCCCCACAGATGCGACGAGCGGGTGCCCGAGCGGCAATAGCCCAAGGCGGGCTTCTCCGCGGCATCCATGATCGTCGCGAAATCGTCGACCAGTTCCAGGCTCAGCTCGCCGGGATAATAGGGAAGGTAATAGGGGGTGAGGCCATGCGACTGGCACAGCGCCGCAATTGCGTCCGAGCGTTGATCCGCATCCTCGATCTCTTCGTCGGGGCGATTGATGATCAGCGTGCGAAAGCCCATTTCGGCGAGCTTCGGTACGTCCTCGGGCTCGATCTGCGGGGCGACGGAAAACTCGTCGGTAAGTTTGCGCAGTTCCATAATCTGTCCTGTTATCCTGCCTTTAGATGGAGACGGGCGGGTCATGCCCGCCCGCTCGCTTATGGTCTCAGAGCCCGTTCACCGGAACCTTGAGATAGGTCTTGCCCTCGTCATCGGCGGGCGGCATCTGGCCCGCGCGCATGTTCACCTGCAGAGAGGGGATGATCAGCTTGGGCATCGCCAGCGTCGCGTCGCGCTCGGTCCGCATCTTGACGAACTCGGCCTCGGACTTGCCGCCGCCGATATGGATGTTGCGGGCCTTCTCCTCGGCCACGCTGGTTTCCCACGCATATTCGTCGCGGCCCGGCGCCTTATAGTCGTGGCCCACGAAGATGCGGGTCTCGTCGGGCAGGGTGAGGATCTTCTGGATCGAGGAATAGAGCGTTTCCGCCGAGCCCCCGGGAAAGTCGCAGCGCGCCGTGCCGAAATCGGGCATGAAGAGCGTATCGCCCACGAAGGCCGCATCGCCGATCACGTAGGTGAGGCAGGCGGGCGTGTGGCCCGGCGTGTGCAGGACCTTGCCTTCCAGCGCGCCCACGCTAAACGTGTCGCCTTCCTTGAAGAGCTTGTCGAACTGCGAGCCGTCGCGCTGGAATTCGGTGCCTTCGTTGAAGATCTTGCCGAACGTGTCCTGCACGACCTGAATGCGGTCGCCGATACCGATCTTGCCGCCGACGCGCTCCTGGATATAGGGCGCGGCGGAGAGGTGGTCGGCATGGACGTGGCTCTCGAGGATCCATTCCACCTCAAGACCGTTTTCCTGCACATAGGCGATGACCTCGTCGGCGGATTTGGTATCCGTGCGGCCCGAGGAATAGTCGAAATCGAGCACGCTATCGACGACGGCGCAGGATTTGCTGCCCGGATCTTTCACCACGTAAGAGACGGTGAAAGTCGCGGTGTCGAAAAACGCTTTGACGTCAGGTTTGATCATGGCGGCCTCCGTTAACCTGCCCAGCAGATAGTGCCGGGGATAATCTTATGAAATTGCGGCACTCTGTCCCAGCCCTTCCGTGATCTCGGGCGGTAAGGGATGCGAGAGGTCGGGAAGAACCCACTCCGCGGTCGAAAAATCGCCCCGGTCGGTATAGGCCGAAGGGGTTATCAGCACGCGCAGCCCGGCTCCTTGCGCCGATTGTAGACCCATTTCGCTATCCTCGAAAGCGATGCAGGCCTCGGGCGACAGATGCAACCGGTTCAGCGCCAGCTCGAACACGTCGGGCGCGGGCTTCTTGGTCTCCACCTCGTCGCCCGCTGCGATCGCGTCGAACAGGTGATCGGGATCGGCACCCAGCGTCGCGCGGATCAGCGCATCGACATTGGGCCGGTTCGTGGTCGTGGCGATGGCAAGCTTCAATCCAGCGTCGCGCGCATTGGCGATCAGCCGCGCCACGCCGGGGCGCAGCGGCACCTCGCCGCCGGTGATGATCTCGACATAACGCCGGGTCTTGATCTTGTGCAGATCGGCGATCTCTTCATCAGAGGGGCCGAAACCCATGACCTCGCGGTGGCGCGCCATGCGCTCCTTGCCGCCGGTGGTCTTCAGGAGCTCGCGATAGGTCTCCTGCGACCAGTTCCAGTCGACGCCGCGCGCCGCGAAGGTCTCGTTGAAGGCGCGGCGATGCGCTTCTTCGGTCTCGGCCAAAGTGCCGTCGACGTCGAAGATCAGGCCGCTTACCATTTCCAGCCCTCCACCAGACCGGGCAGCATCGCCCAATCCGAGAAGGCCACGTCATGGGGCACTTCGGTCAGCGGCGTCTTGCGATAGCCCTCGGAATAGATCGCGAAAGGCGCCTGCGCGTTCACCGCCGTCTCCGCATCGACCTCCGAGTCGCCGACATAGATCATCGCGCCGCCGCCGAGCGCCTGATGGCAATGGTGCAGCATCTGCGGCTCGGGCTTGCGGGTGGGCATGGAATCCCCGCCGAGCGTCAACTCGAAATACTCCCAGAGACCGACATGGCGCAAAGCGGCCTCTGCGGGCGCGAAGGGCTTGTTGGTACACACGGCCATCCGGCAGCCCATCTCCTTGAGGGTGTCGAGCGCGGCGATCACGTTCGGATAGGGCACGTTGCCCTCGACGTCCGTCTCGTAGCGCGCGATCAGGGCGTGCTCAACGCGGGCGAAAAGCGGCCCGTCCGGGTCTTCGCCCGAGGTGATCAGCAATTGGCGCACGAGGTTGGGCACGCCCTTGCCGACGAAGCTGCGGATCATCGGCAGCGAGAGCGGCTCGAAGCCCATCTCGGTCAGCACGGCATTCGAGACGGCATGGATCGCGGGCACGGAGTCGATCAGCGTCCCGTCGAGGTCGAAGATGACGGAAGGGGCGTCGCTCATGCGGCTTTCCACTTGATCGAGCAGCCCATCGACGGGATCTGATCGCGCGGGCCTTCGCCGGTTTCCGCGACCATCATCATGCCCTCGTACAGCTCGCGCTTGGCATCTGCCGCAGCGGCCTGCTTGGTCGAGGCATCGAGACGCCCGCGATATTGCAGCCCGTCCTCGGCGTTGAAGCCGAAGAAATCGGGGGTGCAGGCGGCGCCGTAAGCCTTCGCGACCGCCTGGCTTTCGTCATAGAGATAGGGGAAGGGGAAGCCCTTCTCCTCGGCCAGTTTGGCCATGTTCTCGAAGCTGTCCTCGGGGTAGTCGTCGACATCGTTGGCCGAGATCGCCACGACCCCGATTCCCGCCTTCTGCAACTCCGCCGCATCGCGCAGGATGCGGTCGAGGATCGACTGGACATAGGGGCAATGGTTGCAGATGAACATCACGAGCGTGCCCTTGGGGCCACGGATGTCATCGAAGCTGTATTGCTTGCCATCGGTGCCGGGCAGGGTGAAGCCCGGAGCCTTCCAGCCGAAATCGCAGACGGGGGGTGTGACGGCCATGAGACCTCCTATTCGAATTCCATTTCCTCGTAGACGACGCCCGCGTTCTTCGTCGCCAGTTCCTCGAACGTGTCGAGGTTTTTGTAGGGGCTCTGATCCACGTAGTAGGCCTCGGTCAGATCGCCACCATTGTCGATATGCTCACCGATCTTGCCGCGCAGATATTTCAGATAACCCGTCGTGCCGCGCGTGACCTTGTCGAGATTGGTCGGATGGCCGTGACCGGGGATGATGAAGGCGGGCTCGAGCGGTGCGAATTTGGTCTCGAAGGTCTCGATCCAGCAGCTCGTGCAGGTGCCCGAGAAAATCGGCGGCATCCGTTCGGAGAAGGCGATATCGCCCGCGATCATGAACTTCTGTTCGGGCAGCCAGACTTGCGTATCGCCAGGGCTGTGCGCGGGACCGAGATGCATCACTTCGATGGTCATGTCGCCCATCTCGATGACGCGTTTGTCCTCAAAGGTCTCGGTAGGCAGCTTCGGATCGGTGCCCTCGGCGGTCTCCTTGCCGTAAGACTTCAACGCCTCGAAAGCGCCACCTGCGTCATGCTCGAACTCGGCCGCCGCATCGACATGCGCGAGCACCGGCACATCCTGTTCGATCCAGTAATTATTGCCGAGCATCGCGTGGCCCTGACCGTTCTCGTTGATCACCAGCTTCACCGGCTGATCAGTCACCGCCTTGATCTCATCATGCAGCGCACGAGCGAGCTGATAGGACGCGCCGGAATTCACAACGACCACGCCATCGCCGGTGACGATGAAGCTGAGATTGTTGTTATGGCCCGAATTCTCATAGGTCGGCGGCGCGGTGGCCCCGATCGAAGTCCAGACGCCGGGGATCACTTCATAGGGCTTCGAATAGAGCACGGAGCCGGGATACATGTCCGGCACGTCCTCCGAGGCGAGCGCGGGGCTTACATGAAGAAGCCCCGCCAAGGCGCTGGTCAGGATGAGTTTTTTCACGTTCAGACCTCCGAGACGTAGCGATATGCGTCGCCGTCGCGCTCGACCCGGCCCAGACCGCCTTCGGGCAGGTGATAGCCGATGATCGGCAGGTTGTCGGTCGCAAGCTGATCGAGCAGCGCCACGCGGGTCCTTGCGCCCAGCTCCGGGTTCTGATCCGAGCCCGCCTCCATGCCCGGCGCCGCAAAGCCGAGGTAGTGGTTCACGACCGCATCGCCGATGATGAAGGCCTGCGTGTTGCCGTTCTTGACGTGGAACGACATGTGACCGGGCGTATGGCCGGGGGTCATCTGCGCCATGATGCCGGGCAGGATTTCCGCGCCATCGCCGAAAGTGTCGATCTGATCTTCAAGGATTTCGAGGCGGCGCAGCGCGCCGGCCGCGAAGGTCTTGCGGCCATCGTCGATCGTGTCGAGCGTCTCGGGATTCAGCCAATATTCGAACTCGTCCTTGCCCATCATGTGCTGGGCGTTAGCGAAGAACGGCTCGTCGAAATCGTCGAGCACACCCCAGAGGTGATCCGGGTGGCCATGGGTGAAGACGACATGGGTCACGTCATCGGGCGCGACTTCGAGCGCATCCATCGCTTCCATCAGCTTGCCCGCCGAGGGCATGAAATCATTGCCCGAGCCCACGTCGAACAGCACCGTGTTGGTCCCGTCGCGATAGAGCGTGACATTGCAGGGCGGCTCGACCGAGTCTCCGGTGATGCCGTATTTCTCAAGGATCGGCTTGGCCTCGGGGTTATCGGTCACGAAGCCGATCGGCAGCACGAGATTGCCATCGGACAGCGTGTCGAGCCGGGCCGATCCCATTTCGAGGGTCTGGGCGGCGAAGCTGAGCCGGGGAAGGGCGGTCATGGCGCCCATCGCCAGCCCTCCGCGCAGAATGGTGCGTCGCGTGAAAGTCATGCCAGTCCTCCCTTACTGGTATTCAATTCCACGAATATGAACGAGAGGTGGCGGCAGGGCAAGCGATCAGATCACAAGAATGCGACCGTGCCGCCCTGCGCCGATCCGGCCGTCATTGCGCCGCTTTGAGAGCGCCCTGAGCCGCCTCGCGGATCGCGCGCATATTCGCGCCATAGACCTCGGGTTTGTCGACCGAACCGCCCTTGAAGACGGCCGAGCCCGCCACGAAGCAATCTGCACCGGCCTCGACCAGCGGGCCGACCGTGGTCGGATCGACGCCGCCATCCACCTGAATGTGGATGTCCCGATCTCCAATCATTTCGCGCACTTGGCGGACCTTGTTGACGCTGCCTGGGATGAATTTTTGGCCACCAAAGCCGGGGTTCACGCTCATCACGAGAACCATATCGACGAGGTCGAGCAGTTCCGAGATCACGTTGGCAGGCGTGCCGGGGTTCAGCGAGATGCCGCATTTCACGCCCTGCGCCTTGATCGCCTGCAGCGTGCGATGCGGGTGCGGGCCGGCCTCCCAATGCGCCACGATCATATCGGCGCCCGCTTCGGCATAGGCCTCGATGTAAGGGTCGACCGGCGCGATCATCAGGTGGACGTCCATGAAGGTTTTCACATGCGGGCGGAACGCTTTCACGGCGGGCGGGCCGAAGGTGAGGTTCGGCACGAAATGCCCGTCCATCACGTCGACATGGACCCAATCGGCCCCCTGATCTTCGATGGCGCGGATCTCGGCGCCGAAATTGGCGAAATCGGCCGATAGGATCGAGGGCGCGATCTTGATGGAACGGTCAAAGCTCATGGGGTCCTCCGGGGATCATTTCGTCAGTTGCGCGAACAGGGTCGGCAGTTTCTCGGGCAGGCGCTCGACCTGATCGATCACGGTGAAGTTGTTGGCCCCGAAGATGCGCGACACATAGGCGTCGGCCTCGGGGTCCAGCGTCAGACAATAGCTGTTAATGCCGATCTGCTGGAGTTCCGCAACCGCCTTCTTGGCATCCATGCGCAGATATTGCGGGTCGCGCTCGTCGATATCGGCGGGTTCTCCATCGGTGACGATCAGTAGCAGCTTGTGCGCCTCGGGGCGCAGGCTCAGGTGATGGGCGGCATGGCGCATCGCGGCCCCCATCCGGGTCGAGAGCCCGCCCTTCATGCCCGCGAGGCGACCTTTGACCTCGGAGTCGAGCTTCTGCTCGAAATCCTTGAAGCGCTGATATTGCACGTCATGGCGACCGTCCGAGGAAAAGCCGTGGATCGCGAACGGATCGCCGATCCCTTCGATCGCCGAGGCCACGAGCGCCGAGGCTTCACGCGTCAGCTCCAGCACGGTCTTGTCCGAGCCGCGCACGGTCTCGTTCGTGCTCTCCGACAGGTCGAGCAGGATACAGACCGCCAGATCGCGCCGGTTGATGACGTTGCGCATGGTGATCCGCATGTCGGGCTGCATGCCGATGCGCTGCATCACCATCGCATCGACGGCGGCGTTGATATCCAGCTCGTCGCCATCCTCCAGCCGTCGCTGGCGCGAGATACCCTGCGGGCGCAGCCGATCCACGATCTGCTTGATGCGATGCCGGATGCCGCGATGGGCGGTCAGGATTGTGTCGATCTCGTCCGGATCGCCCATCGGCGGGCGGTGTTCATAGACGGTCGACCATGAGGGGCGCACCAGCTGCACCTTGTAATCCCACTCGCCGTAATGGAACGGGTCGGAGATCGGGGCCTTGCGCTCCAGCTCGTTATAGCTGACGCCCTCATCCTCGTAGGGGAACAGCTCTGACGACAGCACCCAGACCTCCTGCGCATCGTCGCCCGCGGTCTCGACATCGACCTCGTTGACGAATTCCATCAGGCCCACGCGCTTGCGCACCTGACCCTGCGCGGGCTGGTAGGCGTTCTGGTTCGACCAGTCGTAATCCGAGAGCGACCAGATGAAGCGGTTGTCGTCGCGATACGGAATTTTCAGAGATTCGAGAATGCGCAGGGACGGTACCGCGCGGCGCTGCGCGAGCAGGTTGAACAGCTCGACCCCCAGCGACCACGAGAACATCGTCTCGCGCGCATTGCCCGCGATCTCACCGTGGAAGGTCTCGACGAGATTGTCGATTTCCAGATCGCCGGTGCGGGTGCCGGGCGTGTTGAGCGCGCGCGCCACCTTTTCCAGCAGATACATCGTCTCGTGTTCGTACTGCCCTTGCGGCGTGTCCGGCATCAGCCGGTCGAACATCGCGCGCAGCCCCGGAAAGGCTTGCGTCGCGCAATATTCGACGCGGGCATCCTCGATCATCCCGATCAGGAATATCTGCGCGGGGTTGAGCGCTTCCTGCCCCAGCCCGTGATCGGAATAGACGATATGGGCCGCCATATGGGCGCACATCGCGCGGTAGAGATCGAGGCCGGAGGCGCCGTTGATCCCGTCCACCGCATCGGGCAGATGCAGCGCGCCGTCCTCGATGAAGGGGCGGAAGCCTTCGAAGTCGGCGGCGGAGGGGCGCAGGAAGAAATCGCGGGCCCAGAAGGCGCGGAGGTAGAAGTTCAAGCGACGCTGGCTGTCGATGAACAGCGTGCCTCGGCGTTCCTGTTTCAGGACCGCGCGGCTGTCTTCCGTAACAAGCCCGAAGTAATCCGCCTGTTTCGGCAGGTCGCGGCGATAGGCTTCGGCCCCGAAATCCACCCAGCGGCGCAGGCCCGAGAGGGTGAGTTTGCTCAGCAGTTCTTCGAGCACGCCGAACATCGGGCGCAGGCCCCGCGGCGCGCGGGCCGCCAGCCGGTGCAGCAGTGCGAGATAGCCGCGCAGCAGTTCCGGGTCACCGAAGCGGTTGGCGGCGCCGGGCAGCGTGTCGAGCATCAGCACCAGGATCTCGCCCGAAACCATCGAGGCGAGTTTCAGCACCGCACCCACGACATCGCGGATCACGTCCTCGCCGCATTCCTTGGCGACCTGCGGCATCTCGTCGAGATAGGAGAACAGCAGGCGCGGGCCCTTGCCGAGCGAGGTCATGGCCTTCGCGCCGTCCATGTAATCCTTCAGCCCGGCGGGCGACATCATCCGCGCCGCCTCGTGGAAGAGCCCGTCGAGGGTTTCCTCCAGCTCCGGCGCGGATTTGATCAGATCGGCGGCGTAATCGTCGAGATCGACCTTCATCGGACGCGCTCCTTACGCCACCTTCGAACTGTCGGTGATCTCGGGGAAGAAGGTCTGGACGGCCGCCTGCAACGTGTCGCGCATATCCGCGTCATCGGTCAGCGGCTCCACCAGCGCCATCTGGCAGGCGGCGGGCGCGGGAATGTCCTGCGAGATCAGCTGGCCCGCATAGACCAGAAGGCGCGTCGACATGCCCTCATCGAGCCCGTGGCCCTTGAGGTTGCGCGAGCGTTCGGCCACCTGCACGAGGCGTTCGGCGGTTTTGAGGTCGATCCCGGCCTCGTGGCTGACGATCTCGGCCTCGGTCGCGGCCTGCGGGTAATCGAAGGACATCGCCCCGAACCGCTGCTTGGTCGATTGTTTGAGGTCTTTCATCATCGACTGGTAGCCGGGGTTGTAGGAAATCACGACCTGAAAATCGGGATGCGCGTCGACCAGCTCGCCCTTCTTCTCCAGCGGAAGCTGGCGGCGGTGGTCGGTCAGCGGGTGAATGACGACGGTGGTGTCCTGACGGGCCTCCACGACCTCGTCGAGGTAGCAGATCGCACCGATCCGCGCGGCGACGGTCAGCGGGCCGTCTTGCCATTTCGTGCCGTTGATATCCAACAGGAACCGCCCGATCAGATCCGAGGCGGTCATGTCCTCGT
>NZ_DFRG01000172.1:523-1106 GCF_002378135.1 Thioclava sp. UBA3469 | reverse complement strand
GATCCGAGGCGGTCATGTCCTCGTTACAGGCCACGGTGATCAGCGGGCGCTGCAATTTCCACGCCATATATTCGACGAAACGCGACTTGCCGCAGCCCGTGGGGCCCTTGAGCATCACCGGCATGCGCACGTCATAGGCGGCGGCGTATTGCTCGATCTCATTGCCCACAGGCCGGTAATAGGGCTCGGTCTTCACGCGGAACTGGTCTGGGTCGATATCGCTCATGGGTGGCTCTCCGTCGCGCTGGAAAATCCGGAAAAATGGGGTAGGGCGGGCCGCCGCGATCGGCAGCCCGCCCCTCGTGTCAGATCAGGCCGAGGCCGACATGTCGGCGCGGTGCACCACCATCGAGGTGCCCTGCGTCTGCTTGAAGTTGTCGTAGCCCACGAGGCGGACATGGTTGCCCGGGTTGGCCTTCTTGCACATCTCGATCTCGCGGAAGATCGCATCGACATCGGTTTCCCCGAACATCGGCAGCTTCCACATATACCAGAAGTTCGACCGCATATTCTCGGGCTCGGTATGCTCGATGGCCGGGTTCCAGCCTTTCGAGACGATGTATTCCACCTGCTTGCGCAGCTC
>NZ_DFRG01000172.1:0-210 GCF_002378135.1 Thioclava sp. UBA3469 | reverse complement strand
GTATTCCACCTGCTTGCGCAGCTCGTCATCATTGAGCTGGGGCAGATAGGAGAAGGTGCCCATCTTGCGGCTGTTCGGGTCCGAGATACGCGAGCCGTAATCTTGCATTTCACTCATGGTGTCAGTCCTTTCTCAGGCGTTGGTGGGAGGGGCGCGCCTTAGCGGTGCGCCACATCCAGCTTGTCCACGGTGTCGAACTCGAACTTGATC
>NZ_DFRG01000062.1:57536-69188 GCF_002378135.1 Thioclava sp. UBA3469 | reverse complement strand
CTTGCCCTTGTTGCGCACATAGACCTGACTGGCCGGGTCTTCGCCCACCAGAACCACCGCGAGGCCCGGCGTGATGCCGTGCTCCTCTTGCAGCCGGGTGACATGCTCGGCCACTTTCTCGCGCACGCTCGCTGCGAAGGCCTTCCCGTCGATGATCGTCGCCGTCATTTCATTCCTCCGTCACTCCGCCGCCGCGAAGGTCGTGCGGTAATGGTCCATCTGCATGCGGGTCGCGCGGACCGCGTTGTTCATCAGCGTCGAGACCGTGACCGGCCCCACCCCGCCCGGGACGGGCGTGATCCAGCCCGCCACTTCGGCGCAGCTGTCGAAATCGGCGTCGCCCACGGTGCGCCCCTCGACCCGGTTGATGCCGATATCGATCAGCGCCGCACCGGGTTTGAGCATCTCGCCATGGACCAACCCCGGCTTGCCCACCGCGACGAACACGGCATCGGCGGCGCGCGAATGCACCGAGACCTGCCGCGTCATGTGGTGGCACACGGTGACGGTGGCGCCGAGCCCCATCATCAGGAAGGCGATCGGCTTGCCCACGATTTCCGAGTGGCCGATCACGCAGACATTGAGCCCTTCGGTCTGGAGCGGAAGGGATTTCAGGATCTCCACCGCCGCGACGGCGGTGCAGGGGCCGAGCTCCAGCTCGTTATAGACGATGTTGCCGATCGAGGCGGGGTGCATCCCCTCCACATCCTTGAGCGGATGCACCGCCTTCTGCAGAACCTTGACCGGGATATGGGCGGGCAGCGGGCGCTGGATGATGATGCCATTGACGCGGGGATCGGCGTTCAGACCGGCCAGCACGCCCTGGAGCTGTTCGAGGCTGATCGTCTCGGGGTAGTTGCGCACCTCGAAGGCCACGCCGGCTTTCTCGGCGTATTTCTTCTGGTTGCGCACATAAAGTTCGGCCGCTGCGACATCGCCGACAGAGATCGAGACGAGGCGCGGCGCCCAGCCTGCCTCCGAAAGCGTCTGTGCCTCGGCATAGGTCTCGTCCAGCTTGACCTGCGCAAGCGCCTTTCCGTCAATGATCGTGGCGCTCATCGGGGTCTCCCTTGCCCAGAACCTGTTCTTCCTGCGCGATGAAATGCTCGATCATCTCGCGCCACAGACGGTCGGCGAGATCGGGATCGAGCCCGGCAGGACCGGCGGCGGCGCGTACTTTCGCCACCACATCCTCGACCCGGTCGGGGATGCGTGCGGGCCAGCCATTTCCCTGTTTGAGTTCCGCCGCACGGGCGATCAGCCGGGTGCGCGCGCCGAGCATCTCGACCAGCTCCCGGTCGAGCGCATCGATCGCGACGCGCAGCTCTTCCATCGTGTGCAGGTCTGACGGAGATTTCATCGACAAGGCTCCCGGAACACTCGCGCCCCCCTATCGCAGCTTGGCCCAACAAGCTCAAGACCGCGCCCCTAGAACAAACCCGTGATGCGGCCTTCGGCGTCGAGGCCGATCGTCTCCGCAGCCGGGTGCCGGGGCAGACCCGGCATGGTCATGATCTCACCGCAGATCACCACGACGAACCCCGCCCCCGCCGAGAGCCGCACTTCGCGGATCGGCAGCGTGTGGCCCGAGGGCGCCCCGCGCAGCGTCGGGTCCGCGCTGAAGGAATACTGCGTCTTGGCCACGCAGATCGGCAGGTTTCCATAGCCCGCCGCTTCCCAGTCGCGAAGCTGGTTGAGGATCTTCTGATCGGCATAGACGTCGCTCGCGTGGTAGATGCGCGTTGCGATGGTCTCGATCTTCTCGAAAAGCGGCATGTCATCGGGATAGAGCGGCGCGAATTGCGACGGACGCTCGGTCAGCGCGACGATCTTCTCCGCCAGCGCCTCGGTCCCCGCACCGCCTTCGGCCCAATGAGTGCACAGAACCGCCTCCACGCCCTGCGCTTCGGCGGCGGCGCGCACCGCTGCGATCTCGTCTTCGGTATCGGCGGTGAAGCGGTTGATCGCGACCACGACCGGCACGCCGAATTTCTTCATATTCGCGATGTGACGCGCGAGGTTGGCGCAGCCCGCCTCGACGGCGGCCACGTTCTCTGCGCCGAGATCCGCTTTCGCGACGCCGCCATTCATCTTCAGCGCCCGCACCGTTGCCACGACCACCGCAGCATTCGGGCTCAGCCCGGCCTTGCGGCATTTGATGTCGAAGAACTTCTCCGCCCCCAGATCGGCCCCGAAGCCCGCTTCGGTCACGACGTAATCGGCCAACTTCAGCGCGCTTTGCGTCGCGATCACCGAGTTGCAGCCATGCGCGATATTGGCGAACGGCCCGCCATGCACGAAGGCGGGCGTGCCCTCCAGCGTCTGCACGAGATTGGGCTGAAGCGCCTCTTTCAACAGCACCACCATCGCACCATCGGCCCCGATCTCGGCGCAGGCCACGGGCGAGCGGTCGCGGCGATAGCCGACGACGATCCGACCCAGCCGCTCCTGCAAATCCGTCAGATCGCGGCTGAGGCAGAGGCAGGCCATGACCTCCGAGGCCACGGTGATGTCGAAGCCGGTCTGGCGCGGAAAGCCGTTCGAGACACCGCCAAGGCTTACGACGATGTCGCGCAGCGCCCGGTCGTTCATGTCGAGCACACGCCGCCACGTGATCCGGCGCGCGTCGATCTCGAGCGCGTTGCCCCAGTGGATGTGGTTGTCGATCATCGCCGAGAGCAGGTTATGCGCGGCCCCCACGGCGTGGAAATCGCCGGTGAAATGGAGGTTCATCGACTCCATCGGCACGACCTGCGCGTAGCCGCCTCCCGCGGCCCCGCCCTTCATCCCGAAATTCGGACCGAGCGAGGCTTCGCGCAGGCAGATCGCGGCGCGCTTGCCGATCCGGGACAGCCCGTCGCCCAGACCCACGGTCGTCGTCGTCTTGCCCTCGCCCGCAGGGGTCGGCGAGATCGCGGTGACGAGGATCAGCTTGCCGGTCTCGCGCCCGTCCAGACCCGCGATGAACTCCGCCTCCAGCTTCGCCTTGTCGCGGCCATAGGGGATCAGCGCCTCTTCGGGGATATCCAGCTTTGCCGCGATTTCCGGCATCGGGCGCAGCGTCGCGGCACGGGCAATCTCTAAGTCACTCGTCATCGGGTCCTCCTGCTGAGGGAGGGTAGCCATTTGACGGCGCAGCGAAAGGGAAAGAAGCGACCGTTGCGGGATTAAATCGCCTCAGCGGACCTCGTCCATCAGCTCCCAGGCGCGCTGATCGGGAATATGCAGCCGCAGCGTTTCGCCCACCACCAGACGACCGGGACGCTCCACCCATGCGGTCACGCCGCGCCGACCTTGGGCGGCCGGTTTGTAGCGTTTGCCCTTCTCGGGATAGTGCTCTTCGATCACCCGGCCCGGGAGGACACAGGGGCGGTTCTCCATATCCACCACGAAGGTCAGCCCGGTCTCGTTCTGCAGCCGCGCCGAGGGCGGGATATGGGTCAGGTCCGGCAGGCCGCGCAGCACGATCGTCGCGCCAACCCAAGAGGGATCGATCTCCGGAACGCCCATCGCGAAGGCGGTCTCGGCCAGTTCCTCCGCCGAGAGGATCGTCAGCTGGCGGACATTGGCGATCTCGGTGCCCTTGGGATGCTGATCGGTCACCCGCGAGCAGGAAGGGCGCGTGCGCCCGCCATGCAGCTCTCCCACGGGACCGTCGAAGGTGAAGTCGATCTCTTCGACCGGGGTCGAGGTCAGTTGTCCCTCGGTGGTCACCAGCCCGAGCCAGACGACCTCCCCTTGATATTGCGTGGGTTTCAGCGCGGCCATCAGCCCCTCTTTGACAAGACGACAAACAGACGACGGAACGGGAAAAAGACGCTGCCGTCGTCCCGCAAAGGATAAACCGTCTCGAGTGCGGTTTCATAGCGTTCGATGAGAACCTGCGCCTCAGTGTCGCCTAGGAGCCGCAGGAAAGGACGCATCGCCGTGCTTTCCGTGAAGCGGCGCACCGGATGCGCGCCCGGCGTGGGCTCCAACTCCTGCAGATATTCGGTGTGCCAGATATCGACCTCGCCCAGAGGGCTAAGCATTTTCGCGTAATCCACCGCAGGGGCCACGGGCGGCACCCAGCCCGCGAAGTTGAACCGGTCGGGGAACATCTCCTGCGACAGGTCGCGCAGGATGCGATGCGACGGCGCGCCATGCTGCGCGGGCATCTGCACCGCCAAAACGCCGCCCTCGCGCAGCTCTCCGGCCAGACGCGGGAAGAGCGTGGCGTGATCGGGCAGCCAATGCAGCGCGGCGTTCGAGAAGATCATCGCCGGCGGCTTGTTGGGCGCCCATTCGGAAATGTCGACCAGATCGCAATGGTGATAGGCGCCGGTCGCTGCGGCGCGCTTCAGCATCGCCTCGGAATTGTCGACGCCCACGATCTTGCGTTTGGGGTAATGGTGGTTCAGCGCCTCGGCCACCGCGCCGTTGCCGCAGCCCAGATCGATGATCTTGCCGCGCTCGGGCAGTTGCGGCACCCGGGCCAGAAGGTCGAGTGCCGGGCGCAGCCTCAGATTGCGGAACCGCGCATAAGCGTCTGGGTCCCAATCGGCTGCGCCCGGCACTGAAGCGTCACGCGTGACCATTCTCGCGAACCTTCGCGGTCAGGCCGAAGGCTCGGGGGTGGTTTCCGCCCCGCCGTCGCCCTGATCCTTCTTCTTGGACGTTTTGGGCAGCGCGGTCACCGACGGCAGACTCCCCGAGGAGCTGTCGTCGTCGTCACCGCCCAGCGGCTCTCCGGAGAGGACCTTCTTGATCTCGTCGCCGGTGAGGGTTTCGTATTCCAGAAGGCCTTGCGCCAGGCGTTCCCAATCCTCGATCCGCTCGGTCAGGATGCGGCGCGCCTCCTGGTAGCCGTCTTCGATCAGGCCGCGCACCTCTTCCTCGATCAGCTCTTTCGTCTTGGTCGAGACCGAGAAGCCGGCGGTGTTGCCCTGATAGCCCTCATGCGCCTCGGCATAGTCGATATTGCCGACCTTCTCGGACATGCCCCAGCGCATCACCATGGCGCGGGCAATCGCCGACGCCTGCTGAATGTCGCCCGCGGGGCCGTTCGAGACATGCTCTTCGCCCCATTTCAGGATCTCGGCTGCCTTGCCCGCCATGGTCATGGTGATCTTCTGCTTGGCCTCGTCCTTGTGGTAGTTGAGCTTGTCCATCTCGGGCAGCGAGACGACCATACCCAAGGCCTGACCGCGCGGAATGATCGTGGCCTTGTAGACCGGATCGCATTTCGGCAGCGACAGGCCGACGATGGCGTGACCGGCCTCGTGATAGGCGGTCATTTCCTTCTGCTCGGGGGTGAGCACCATCGAGCGGCGCTCGACACCCAGCATCACCTTGTCCTTGGCGTTCTCGAAATCTTCCATCGAGACGAAACGACGCCCGACGCGGGCCGCCATCAGCGCAGCCTCGTTCACGAGGTTCATCAGGTCGGCGCCCGAGAAGCCCGGCGTGCCGCGCGCGATGGTGCGAAGATCGACATCCGGCCCCACCGGAACCTTGCGCGAGTGAACCGTCAGGATTTTCTCGCGGCCTTTGATGTCGGGGTTCGGAACGTGGATCTGACGGTCGAAGCGGCCCGGACGCAGCAGCGCGGGGTCGAGCACGTCTTTACGGTTCGTCGCCGCGATGATGATGATGCCTTCATTAGCCTCGAAGCCGTCCATCTCGACCAGAAGCTGGTTGAGGGTCTGTTCGCGCTCGTCATTGCCGCCGCCGATGCCGACGCCACGGGCACGGCCCACCGCGTCGATCTCGTCGATGAAGACGATGCAGGGCGCGTTCTTCTTGGCCTGCTCGAACATGTCGCGGACACGGGATGCACCCACACCCACGAACATCTCGACGAAGTCGGAGCCCGAAATGGTGAAGAAGGGCACGCCCGCCTCGCCTGCAATGGCGCGGGCTAGAAGCGTCTTACCGGTGCCCGGAGGGCCGACCAGCAGCGCGCCTTTCGGGATCTTGCCGCCGAGGCGCGAGAATTTCTGCGGGTTGCGCAGGAATTCCACGATCTCTTCGAGTTCTTCCTTGGCTTCGTCGATGCCCGCCACGTCGTCGAACGTCACGCGGCCATGTTTCTCGGTCAGGAGCTTCGCCTTGGACTTGCCGAAGCCCATCGCGCCGCCTTTGCCGCCGCCCTGCATCCGGTTCATGAAGAAGATCCAGATGCCGATCAGCACGAGGAAGGGAAGCCAGACGCCCAGCAGCGACATGAAGCCCGACTGCTGTTGTTTGACGACGCTCACCGCGATGCCCTTGTCGATCAGCTTCTCTGCGATCTGATCTTCCATCGGCTTGATGGTGGTGAAGCTTGTGCCATCGGCGAGCTGGTAGCGCACCTCTTCGCCATCGAGGCGAACGTTCTTCACCTCGCCTTTATCGACGGCGTCCATGAACTCCGAGTAGGTCGCTTGGGACGAGTTCATCGAAGATTGCCCATCACCGAAAAGGTTGAACAGGGCTAAAATCAGCAGGAACAGCACCGCCCAAAAGGCCAGATTGCGCGCATTACCCAAGGAATATCCTCCAATCGTATCGGGCGGCTGACCTGCGGTCGCCGCCTCTTCCTCAGTGAAAATAGGCATTACGCGCCGGGGTTCAACGTCGAATTAGCCAAGTGGCGAATGCGTCGCGGGAAATCCGCGCCCGCCAGCCTGCGCCAAAGCCCGCGATCGGGGCCGCGACAAGCGTCTCGCCGCGCCAAATGGCGGGACTTGCGGCAAGCGAGGCACGCGGAAGGCCGGTGTCGCGCCAGTCGGGGCATTGGCGCAATCCCGCCTCCCCCAGCGCCGCGACTTCCGCGACGTCGGTTGCGGGCCCGGTGACCTCCCAGCGGTCCCAAAGCGCGGCGCCAGCTTCGACAGCCACGCGCAGGTCGGCCACGGCCTGCGCCTCGCGGGTGATACGGATCGCGTCTTTGCCGGAGGTGATGCGGCAGCCATGCAGGGTGCGGTCGCCGGGTTGCGCGATCTCGGACAGCAAGCCCTGCACCTTCGCGGCGCGCGGCGCATACTCCGCCCCGGAGACCCAGCGCAGCGCCGCCACGATCAGGCGACGTTGCAATTCCGGGTCCATCGCGGTGAAGCCCGCGGCATCGATCAGCAGATCGCCCGACGGCTCGGAGACGTGACGTGCGACCTCCGCCGACAGCAACCGATTCAGCGCCGCATTCGCAGCCGAGAGGTTCGCCGTGACCCCGGTGATCGCCTGCGCATCGACGCCCAAAGGCGCGAGCGCTCCAAGCGCCTGACGCGCCTTGACCCGGTCGAAGCGGTCATTCGCGTTGGAGGGGTCGTCGATCCACCCGATGCCTTCCGCGCGCAGATGGTCGCGCAACGACTCGCGTGTCTGGCCAAGAAACGGACGATGCCATGTCACGCCCTCGGCCTCGAACCGCGGACGCATGCCCGACAGCCCCTCCAGCCCCGCCTCGCGGGCGAGCCGCATCAGGAAGGTCTCGGCCTGATCATTGGCGGTATGCCCCAGCGCGACATGGGCAATCCCGTTTTCGCGCGCCCAAGCGCCGATCAGCCGCAACCGCGCCCGGCGCGCGGCATCCATTAGGTTGCCTTCGGCACTGGCGCCATCCCAACGCAGGACGGTATGCGCAATGCCGCGATCCGCGCAGAACCGACCGACAAATGCGGCTTCCTCGGCGGCCTCGGGGCGCAGCCCGTGATCCACCGTCACCGCGGCGACCTCGAAATGCGCAGCCAGCAGCACCAGCACCGCCATCGAATCCGAGCCCCCGGAAACGGCAACCCCGACGCGCCGGGGCGCATCGGGGTCAAAACCGTGTCTTGCGATGTCGTCCAGCGTCACCGGAGAGCGCTCACTGGCATCCCAGCGATTGCTGCGCGCTCTGCGCCTCGCCCGCCGCCGACGAACCCGGGAAGCGTGCGCTCACCTGACCCAGCGTGGTGCAGGCCTCGCTCTGCTGGCCAAGCTGCCCCAGCGCCTTGCCGAGCGACAGCAGATTGTCCGCTGCCCTCGACCCTTTCGGATCGGCGGAGAACCCGTCGAGCCATGCGCGTGCAGCGCCCGCTTCGTCGCCCTGCTTTTGCAGCGCGAGACCGCGATAATACATCGCGTCGCTGGTCAGCGGAGAGCCGGGATAGGTCTGCCGGAAGGTCGCGAGAAGATCGGCTGCGGAGGCATAATCGCCATCCTCGAAGGCTTTCTTGCCCGCCTCGAAATCCGATTTCTCGTTAATCGCAAGATCGGGACCGGGCGTCGAATCCGGTGCGGGGCCGGTGACCGAGGGCGCGTTGGTCGGCGCGTCGCCTCCCAGCGGCTTGGCCATGCCCAGCTTCGAAATGTCGCAGTTCTCTTCCATCTCGCAGACCCGGAAATTCAGATCGCCGATCCGCTTCGTGCCATCGGCGACGACGCGGTTGATCTTGTTTTCCAGCTCTTCGACGCGGTCGGTCATATGCGACAGCGACAGCTCCATCGAATCCATCCGCTGGAGAGCGGAATCGCCACCCGCTTTCTGCAGACCGGCCTGGCCCGAGGCTTGCAGCTCCTGACGCAGGCTACCGATTTCGGTCTGAAGCTGTCCCAGTTCGGTCTTGATGTCAGCCAGCGTCTGGGCGCGGTTCGCGTCCTGAGCCAGCGCGGGCGCGGCTGCCAGAACAGCCGCACCGAGAAGCAAAGCTCTCAGCATCGCGATCAGCTCCCGACCGCCGATTGCGAGATCACCGTCACCGCGCGACGGTTCTTCTGGTAGCACTCTTCAGTGGAGCAGATCGCCAACGGGCGTTCCTTACCGTAGGACACCGTGCGCAGACGGTTGCCGGCCACGCCTTGGCTGATCAGGTATTCCTGTACGGCCGAGGCACGGCGTGCGCCGAGCGCGAGGTTGTATTCGCGTGTGCCCTGCTCGTCGGCATGGCCTTCGATAATCGCAGTGTAGCTCGGATGGCTCACCAGCCAGCTTGCCTGCTGGGTCAGGATTCCGCGTGCGGTGTCGGTCAGCGTCGACTGGTCAACCATGAAGTGTACCATGTCGCCGATGGTCTGGCTGAAATAGGCCGGCGAGTTCGGGTCGTTGATCCCGCCTTGGCTGACGCCGTCCATGCCAGCGCCGCCCGGGCCGAGCGCGCCGCCGGGACCGGTCGCGCCGGAGCCGTATTGATCGGGGTTCGAACAGGCCGCGAGGCCCAGCATCGAGATGGCCAACACGGCCTTCACTGCAAAATTCATTGGTTCCGCCTTTGTTGATCTGCCCATTGCGGGCGAGCCTACCAGTTTCTCTAACGCTTGTTAATCCGCCCTCAGGGCAGAAGCGGCGACCAGGCCGGGTCCGATGCGGCGCCCGGCGTGGAGACTTTCTTCAGGTTGCGCCCGGAGATGTCGACCGAATAGAGCGAGGCCGACCCTTGGGCGCCAGGGCTCTCCCGGGTGAACATGATCACGCGGCCATTGGGCGACCAGGTCGGGCCCTCGTCGAGGAAGGACGAGGTCAGCAGACGCTCTTCCGAGCCGTCGGTACGCATCACGCCGATATGGAAACGGCCCTGGTTCTGCTTGGTGAAGGCGATCATGTCGCCGCGCGGCGACCACACGGGGGTCGAATAGCGCCCGTCACCAAAGCTGATCCGCGTCGCGTCACCGCCGCCCGCGGGCATGATGTAGAGCTGCTGCGTGCCCGAGCGGTCGGATTCGAACACGATCCGCGAGCCGTCGGGCGAGAAGCTGGGCGAGGTTTCGATCGCAGGCGAGGTCGTTAGGCGCTGGGTCTGGCCCGAGCTGATATTCATCATCCACAGGTCGGTATTGCCGTTCTGCTCCATCGAATAGACGATCTTCGTGCCATCGGGCGAGAAGCGCGGCGCGAAGGTCATCGTACCGGGCACTTCCGGCAGAAGCCGCGCCGAGGCGGTGGCCACGTCGAGCATCTTGATGCGCGGGAAGCCGGTCTCGAAGGTGGTGAACAGCACCTTGGTGCCGTCACGCGAGAAGCGCGGCGCGAGCACGATGGTCGAGGCATCGGTGAGATAGGTCACGTTCGCGCCGTCGTAATCCATCACGGCGAGCCGCTTCTGGCGATTGTCCTTCGGCCCGCTTTCCGAGACGAAGACCACGCGGCTGTCGAAATAGGGCCCCTCGCCCGTGATGCGCGAATAGATCACGTCCGAGACCTTGTGCGCCAGACGCCGCCAGCTGGCCGGCGAGGCTGCAAGTTGCTGCCCGTCGCCCATCTGCTGCCCGGAGAACACGTCGAAGAGGCGGAACTTCACGACCACCTTGCCGCCCTGCATACCGACAGAGCCCACGACCAGCGCCTGCGCGTTGATCGCCTGCCAGTCGGAATATTTCACCGGCGTATCGAAGCTCGACACGTTCTGGATATAGGCGGATTTCGGGATTTCGCGGAACAGGCCCGTTCCCGTCAGATCGCTTGAGATCACCTGCGTGATCTGGCTCGCCATATCGGCGGCCTCGGAACTTTCGGGGATGAAGCCCGCGATCGCGAACGGCATCGGCTCGATCACACCGTCGGTGATCTCGATATGCAGCGGTTCAGAATCCTGCGCGGTTGCGGCGATGGGTGCCAGCATCACAGCCGCCAGCAAACTGAGAACGAAACGCATCATGTCACACACTCCCTTTCCGGGTCTTGCCCGGTTTGTAACGCGCTGCGGCACGATCGTGCATCACAACCCCATGACACCGCGCGGAAATTCGCCGATCCATCGTCATTTCATCCTCATTTTTTCGGGATTGAAGTCGATGGTGATCGTTTTCCAGCGGTCGTATTTCTCCGGCGGCAGCGGGAACCCGTCCGAGCCGCACAGAACGATAGCGCGACGCCCGGCCTCGAAGGCCTGATCGACCGCGTTGCCGGTACCGCCCGTCGCCCCGACCAGCTTGATCGAGGAGATGATCGGGTGGCCGTCGGGCTGCATGTCGACCGAGAGCGTCACCGTGGTTCGCAGCGCATCCGAGCTGAGCGCGCCGGTGTTCCAGCACTGCTTAATGTCGACGATCAGCGCGTCTTTCTCGCCCGCGGTGATCGGCGGACCGGTCGGCGCAGAGCCGGTGCCGCCCGTCCCCTCGCCGCCCAAGGCTGCCGCCAGAGCATCGTTGACCGAGGCGCTGTCGACCTTCTTGGGCTCGCTCGGCGCGGGCTTGGTCTCTGCCGGTTTCGGCTCGGCGGGCTTTTTCTCCGCGGGCTTCTTCTCGGCAGGCGCGGCGGCCGTCTGCGTCTCTTTCGGCGCAGGCGGTTTGGGCTTGGCGCTCGGACGCGGCGAGGCCAGCGGCGCAGAGCTTTCCGGCTTGTCTTCGGTCTTGTTCGCCTCGGTCACGATCTCCGTCGAGGCTTCCGGCGGCGCGGTCGCCTCCTTCGGCTTCTCGACCGGCTGATCGGGCGTGTCGGCGGGTTTGGGGGCCTCTTGCGGCTGAGCCTGCGGGTCGACCTTCGCTTCGGGCGGCGGCTCGGGCGCAGGGGTCGGCGCCACGCGCGGCGCCTGTTTCGGCTTCGGCGCGGGAGAGATGTCGGGCGTGACCGTCGGCGAGGGCTCCTCGACCGGCGGGACGATTTCGGGCGGCGTGTCGCTCACCTCGGCGGGCGGCGTCGGCTCTTGCAGGGCCGAGACGTCGGGCTGCGCATCAGGGGCCGGATCGGGCTGCTGCATCGCCTGCGGCTCGGGTTCC
>NZ_DFRG01000062.1:0-57218 GCF_002378135.1 Thioclava sp. UBA3469 | reverse complement strand
ATGCGGCTCGGGTTCCGGCTTGGCCTGCGGCTCGGGCGCGGGCGTCTCGGGCGGCGGTGTCGTCTCGGAAGGTGTATCGGGCGCCGTGGGCGCAACCGGATCCGGCGTCGGCTGCGGCGCATCCTTCGGCGCCGAGGCCATCATCGTGTTGAAGTCCTGCTCGGACATCACCGCGACCTGGCTGATCACCACCGGCTTGTTCGGCTTCGGGAAGAACCACTGCCCCCCGGCAATGACCCAGAAGAGCACGCCCACATGCAGCGCGCCCGACAGGCCGTAACCGATCTTGTCCGCACGGTTCATGCGATGCTGCCCCCTGGGCTCAGTTCCCCGCAGGCGCCGTCAATTGCGGCCCTCCGGTATCGGTGACGAGCGTGATGTTCGAGAACCCCGCGCCGTTGAGCGCGCCCATCACCTGCACCACCTGAGAATAGGAAATCTTGCCATCCGCGCGCAGGAACACCTTGTTGCTGTTACGCTCGGCCGAGATCGCCTTGAGACGGTCGATCAGCTGATCCTGCGGCACTTCCGAGTTCATCAACGAGACTTTCCCGTCCGCCTGAAGCGAGATCGTCAGCGGCGTTTCCTGCTCTGTCGGCACGGCCTTGGCTGCGGTTTTCGGCAGCTCCAGCGGCACGCCCACCGTCATCATCGGCGCGGCGACCATGAAGATNNTTCGGCTCAGGCTTGGGTTCCGGCTCGGGCTTGGGCTCCGGCTTCGGCGCCTCCTCCTGGGCCTGCTTTTGATCCTTTTCCTCGCGGGCCGGCGCGGTGTTGGCCTCCGGCGCGCGGCGCGTCTCTTCCATCACCGTGGCCATCACGTGGGGCGGAATTTCCGGCGGCCGCCGCAGCTCCGGCTCCGAGGACCAGGTAAACACCATCAGCCCCAGCACCAGCAGATGCAGAAACGCGGAAAACCCGACCGCAACGCCACGATCGCTCATGAACGCCCCGGCGGCTCCGTAACCAGCCCCAGGTTGGTGACGCCGGCCTGCTGCAGTTCGGACATCAGGACCACCACTTTGCCGTAGGGCACGTTCTGGTCACCTTCCACCAGGAAAAGAGTCTCCGGTTTTTGTTTCCGGATCGTGAGCACATGGCCTTTCACCGTTTCCAGGCTCGCCGACGACTGGCCGTCGCCGCCCACGTTAATGTAGTAGCTGCCGTCCGGGCGCACCGTGATCATCACCGGCTCGTCGTTGTTGGTGATCGCCGCGCTGTCGGTCTGCGGCAAGTCCACGGACACGCCCTGGGTCATCATCGGCGCGGTGGCCATGAAGATCACCAGCAGCACCAGCATCACGTCGACCATTGGCGTGACGTTGATCTCGCTCATCGCGGCATGACGCCCGCGCCCGCTCCTGCGGCGCCGCGATCCGCCCGATCCGCGTTTTGCAACACCCGCGCCCATGATCAGCTATCCAACTGGCGCGACAGGATGGTCGAGAACTCGTCCGCGAAGGCCTCGTAGTTGCCCGCAATGCGATCGGCATCGGACGACAGCTTGTTGTAGAAGATCACCGCCGGGATTGCCGCGAGCAGGCCCAGCGCGGTCGCGACGAGCGCTTCCGAGATGCCGGGCGCCACGACGGCGAGCGAGGTGTTCTGCGAGATCGCGATTTCCTCGAAGGCGACCTTGATCCCCCAGACCGTGCCGAACAGGCCCACGAAGGGCGAGATCGAGCCCACGGTCGCAAGGAAATTCAGCCCGTAATTGAGGTTCTCGGTGGCTTTCTGGATCGCGACATCCATCGAGCGTTCGATCCGCGCCTGCGCGCCGGTGATCAGCGCGCCGTCCTGACGGTGCGACCGACGCCATTCCAGCATGCCGGCGGCGAAGATCTTCTGGCTCGCACCCTCGGGCGCGGGGCCGATCTGGTCGAACAGCTCATCGAGCGGCTCACCCGACCAGAAGGCCCGGTCGAAGGCTTCCGCCTCGGAGCGCGCCGCGCGATAGGCGATGAATTTGCGGATGATGATCGCCCAGGACCAGAAGCTGGCCACCACGAGAATGATCATCACGAGTTTGACGGTCAGCGATGCGCGCAGAAAGAGCGCAAGCAGGGAGAAGTCGATCTCCTGCGCCATCGCAAGCGAAGATTGGTCCATAGGTACTGCTCGCCGGTTGGGGCCACGTTATCGGGCCTCTGATTACCAGCGATTCTATATCAGCAGTAAGGGGAACGCCATAACAACAATGTAACCGGCGAAACCCCGCCGCTTTTCAATGCAGTTTCGGGGCCAGTTTCCGGCGAATATCGGCGGGAAGCCGCTGAGCCGCGCCCGCCTCATTGAGACAGACGATGGTGACCTGCGCGGTGAACAGCACTTCGCCGTCGCGCTGCACGGTCTGCTCCATCACGAAACGCGCGCCTGTCTCGGCCACCAGATCGGTCGTGACCACCAGCTCGTCGTCGAATTTCGCGGGGCGCAGGTAATCGGCCTCGACCCGGCGCACCGCGAAGACCACGCCGTGATCGGCCTTCAGCGCGACCTGATCCACGCCCAGCGCGCGGACGAATTCGGACCGCCCGCGCTCGATGAACTTCAGGTAATTGGCGTAATAGACGATCCCCGCGAGATCAGTGTCCTCGTAATAGACCCGGATCGGAAACTCATGCGCCATTCTCGTTCTCCTGATCGTCCGGCTCCGCCTCGCCCACTTCGCGCGACAATTCCCGCACCGCCTCTGCGGCCTCGCCCTGACGCAGACCTGCGCGGGCGGCAAGGCGCAGCGCGTGGCTCGGATCTTTGGCAACCGCCGGCATCGTCGGATCGTAGCCCGCCGCAATGATCGCCGCGATCTCGGGGCGCAGCACGGTCACCCCGCGCGCAACCGCCAGCGGCGAGCGTTTCACGAAAGCCTTGTCGGACCACAGCAGGATCATCTGCACCGCCTGGCTCAGCGCGATCACCTCGGCAGGCACCTCGTCGAGCCCGGCATCCATCCGCACGAAGGCGAAACAGGCCCGGATCGCACCGTCCTTGTCGAAGCGGAAGACGCGATACTGGTTCGCGCCCTGATCGTCGAGCCGGATCACCAGATCCTGCAGCCCGTCGATCAGGTGATCGAGATTGGGCACCTCGAGCAATTCCTGCCAGTCGCGGAAGAAGAAGATCATCAGGTTCGCGCCAAGCTCAGGATCGGTCTCGGCCATCTTGTGCCCGGCCAGCGCGACCACCGCCTCGACCGCGCCTTTCACGGTCGCCAGCGTCGCAGCCTCGACCCCGAAGACCACCGGAACGACGGGACGCCCCCAGCGCGCGAACAGATACTCGTCGGAGGAACGCCGGAAGAGCTGCTCCACCATTTCGCCCGTGATCTCTGCCTGTTCCGACATGCTGCCTCCCTCGCTTCGCCCTGACCCTAAGAGATCGCGACGGAGGGGGAAAGGGGCCAACCCCTCTGCCGCGTATCCCCGGCTCTTGCCTGCAGCGGCATTTCGGCTTGGCACAAATATCCCGGGGGAGCGCCCGACAGGGCGTGGGGGCAGCGCCCCCCTCTTCTTCGGCATCTCCGGGCCCCCACAGTGACGGGCGGCAGCCCTTCCTGATCTGCGCTTGCCGCGCTTGCACCTCGCGCCTATAAGGGCGGCATGTTCTTGCTGGCTGCATATCCGCGAATTACCTGCCCGGCGCTCTGACGCGTCAGGGTAGCCGGGATATTGCGCCAAGCCCCGAGGCGTGCGCGCGCACGCCCTTCCCTTTCCCAAGGACGACAATTCCATGAGTTCCGACCAGACCACCGAGACGACCGCCCCCGATTATCGCGGCACCGTCTTCCTGCCGAAAACCGACTTCCCGATGCGCGCGGGCCTGCCCATGCGCGAGCCCGACTGGCTGGCGCGTTGGGAGAAGATCGGCGTCTATGACCGCCTGCGCGAGAAGGCCGCGAAGGACAACCGCCCGAGCTTCGTGCTCCATGACGGCCCTCCCTATGCGAACGGCCATCTGCATATCGGTCACGCGCTCAACAAGATCCTGAAGGACTTCATCACCCGCTCGCAGCAGATGATGGGCCGCGATGCGCGCTACGTGCCGGGCTGGGACTGTCACGGCCTGCCGATCGAGTGGAAGATCGAAGAGCAGTATCGCGCCAAGGGGCTCGACAAGGACGCGGTCGACGTCGTGGACTTCCGCCGCGAATGCCGCGCCTTTGCCGAGAACTGGGTCGACATCCAGCGCGAGGAATTCAAGCGTCTGGGCGTCTATGGCAACTGGGCCGATCCTTACCTGACGATGAACTACCATGCCGAGGCGGTGATCGCCGAGGAGTTCATGAAGTTCCTGATGAACGGCACGCTCTATCAGGGCTCCAAGCCCGTCATGTGGTCGCCGGTCGAGAAGACCGCGCTGGCCGAGGCTGAGGTCGAGTATCACGACCACACCAGCCACACGATCTGGGTGCGCTTCAAGGTGCGCCGGGGCGGCAACGCGGCCATGCCGACCGAGGATGCGGTCGAGTATGACGCGGCCGATCAGGCGCTGCTGGCCGATCAGCTGCATGAGGCGAGCGTCGTGATCTGGACCACGACGCCGTGGACGATCCCGCAAAACCGCGCCGTCTCCTTCCATCCGACGATCGGCTACGGCCTCTACCGGGTCGACACGCTGGGCGAGAAATCGACCGCCGAAGAAGGCGAGCTGCTGCTGATGGCCGATGCGCTGGCGCAATCCGTGATGGATCAGGCGAAGGTCGAGAGCTTCACCCGCGTGCGCGACGTGACCGCATCGGAGCTGGAAGGGCTGACGCTGTCGCACCCCTATGCCGGCGTCGATGGCGCGAATGGCGAATGGGATTTCGACGTGCCGCTCCTGCCCGGCGATCATGTGACCGACGAGGCTGGGACCGGCTTCGTGCACACCGCGCCGTCGCATGGTGACGACGACTATCAGATGGGCCTCAAGTTCGGCCTGCCGATGACCTACAACGTCGAGCCCGACGGCAGCTACCGCAAGGATCTGCCGCTGTTCGGCGGCGAGGCGATCGTCGCGGCGGACGGCAAGGACGGCCCGGCGAACGTATCGAACATCAAGCAGCTCGCTTGGGCCGGTGCGCTTCTCGCCAAGGGTAAGATCAAGCACTCCTACCCGCATAGCTGGCGATCGAAAGCACCGCTGATCTATCGCAACACGCCGCAATGGTTCGCCGCGATCGACCACACGCTCGACGATGGCATGGGCACCTACGGCGACACGATCCGCAAGCGGGCGCTGACCTCGATCGAGGAGCTGGTGACCTTCACGCCCGAGAAAGGCAAGAACCGCCTGCATTCGATGATCGAGAACCGTCCCGACTGGGTGCTGAGCCGTCAGCGCGCCTGGGGCGTGCCGCTGACCTGCTTCGTCAAGAAAGGCGCCAAGCCTACCGACGAGGACTTCCTGCTGCGCAATGCCGAAGCCAATGCGCGCGTCATCGCCGCCTTCGAGACCGAGGGCGCGGATGCGTGGTATGAGGACGGCTTCAAAGCGAAGGTTCTCGAAGGTCTGGTGAACCCCGACGATTACGAGCAGGTCTTCGACGTGCTCGACGTGTGGTTCGACAGCGGGTCCACCCATGCCTTCGTGCTGCGCGACCGCGCGGACGGGGCCGAGGACGGCATCGCCGATGTCTACCTCGAAGGCACCGATCAGCACCGCGGCTGGTTCCACTCCTCGCTGCTGCAGGCCTGCGCCACGAAGGGCCGCGCGCCCTATCGCAACGTGGTGACACACGGGTTCACGCTCGACGAGAAGGGCATGAAGATGTCCAAATCGCTCGGCAACACGATCGTGCCCGAGGAAGTCATCAAGCAATACGGCGCGGATATCCTTCGCCTCTGGGTTGCTCAGACCGACTTCACCGAGGATCAGCGTATCGGCCCGGAGATCCTGAAAGGCGTCGCGGACAGCTATCGCCGTCTGCGCAACACGCTGCGCTTCATGCTGGGCAATCTCGACGGCTTCTCCGACGCAGAGCGCGTCGATCCGACGGAGATGCCGGAGCTGGAGCGCTGGGTGCTGCATCGTCTGGCGCAGCTCGATGTGGAGGTTCGCAAGGGCTATGACGCGTTCGACTTCCAGGGCGTATTCCAGCAGCTGTTCAACTTCTGCACGGTGGATCTGTCGGCCTTCTATTTCGACATCCGCAAGGACGCGCTCTATTGCGACCCGGAAGACGGTCTGCGTCGCCGTTCGGCGCGCACGGTGCTCGATCTGCTGTTCCACCGCCTGACGACCTGGCTGGCGCCGATCCTCGTCTTCACGATGGAAGATGTGTGGCTGTCGCGCTTCCCGGGCGACGATGCCTCGGTGCACCTGCAGGACATCCCCGAGACGCCCGCGGACTGGGCCGACGCGAGCCTTGCCGCGAAATGGGACGGCATCCGCCGCGCCCGTCGCGTGGTGACCGCAGCGCTAGAAGTGCAGCGCTCAGCCAAGGTGATCGGGGCCTCGCTCGAGGCGGCACCTGTCGTGCATGTCGAGGATGCGGACGTTCTTGCGGCACTGAAATCGGTGCCCTTCGAGGATCTCTGCATCACCTCGGATATCGCGCTGACCGCCGATCCGGCCCCGCAGGAAGCGTACCGTCTGCCCGAAGTCTCGGGCATCTCGGTGGTCTTCGAGAAGGCGGATGGCGAGAAATGCGAACGCTGCTGGAAGATCCTGCCCGATGTCGGCACGCATAAGCATCCCGGCACCTGCAAACGGTGCGACGCGGCGCTGGACTGAGCAGACCGCTACCAAAGACAGAATGAAGGGCACCCCGCGCGGGTGCCCTTTTTCATGTCACCTCAGGACGGCATCTGATGCGGCGGCAGAGCCGGAGGCCCGAACCGGTTGCCGCCCGTGGAGCCGCGCTGAACGGTGAAGAAGAGCAGCACGAGCGTCCCGATCAACGGGATCAGCGCGATCAGGGCCCACCAGCCGGTCCGGTCGGTATCATGCAACCGCCGCACCAGCACCGCGAGCGAGGGCAGGAACACGACGAGAGAGAAGATCCCGCCGAGCAGCGATGCGTCGTGCCGCATCATCATCGGACCGAAAAGGATACGGTCCAAGATGCCGAAGACGATGTTGCCGAGAAAGATGAACAGAACGAACCACCAGAATTCGGGCCGGGCTGCGCGACCAGTGAATGTCACGTAGTTCGAGAAACATTTGCGGATTGCGTCGCTGAACTCCATCGGAGCGTCTCCCTCTGTTTATGTGCCGTAGGGAAAGCTTAGCCGCAGGGTCGCTCTCGACGCCAGCCTCAATGCAGATTCAGACCGCATCCCTGTCGCGCAGCCAGCGCTGCAGCGTGCGCTCTTCGGCCTGTGCCTGCTCGCGCTTTGCCAGCTCCGCCGCGCGTTCGGCGCGGGCACGGTCGAGAAGCGTGTCGTAGGTCTTCGCTTCTCGAAACAGCTCTCGCATCCGGTCTTCGAGCGGCACGCGGCGTTCGTTCAGCGTGCCGATTTCCTGATCGAGCCACGAGACCGTCTCGCGCACCGCCTCGCGAAACCCGGCCGCATAGGGAGCGGTCTCGGGCGAGGTGACGTGAAGCTCGGCCCTGGCGCGCTCTGTCAGCGTATCGCGTTCGCCTTCCAGCCGCGCGACCTGCGCATTCAATTTCGATAGCTCGCCAGCCTGCTCTTCGAGCTCGCGCCGCCGCAGCCGCCCGATCACCTCCAGAGCCGCGATCCGGTTGCGCGCCATCGCCTGTTTACGCCGCCTGCGGCAGCTCTTTCTGCGCCTGTTCGACGGCGTAGAAATCGGGCTGATAGACGGTGGGGATGCTGCCGCGACCGATCTCGATGCAGATATTCGGCGGGTGGTCGCTCACCAGCGCCACGAAGATATCGCGGATCACGGCATAGAATGCGGAATCCTCTTCCTCGATCTGGCGCAGACGCCCGGACATCGGCTGCACGAAGCAATAGGCAAGGAACACGCCGAGGAAGGTGCCGACAAGCGCGCCGCCGATCATGCCACCCAGAATTTCCGGCGGCTGGTCGATCGCCCCCATCGTTTTGATCACGCCCAGAACGGCCGCGATGATGCCGATGGCAGGAAGCGCGTCAGAAACGGTCTGCAGCGCGGAGGCCGGGGCCATGACCTCGCGGTGATGCTTCTTGAGCTTGCGGTTGATGACGTCCTCGGTCTGGTATTTGTCATCGAAGTTCATCGCCAGCATCCGGAAGCTGTCAGTAATCAGCTGGATCGCGAAATGGTCCTTCAGGATGCGTGGATAGCGACCGAATATCTCGCTCTCCTCCGGGGTCTCGATATGCGAGTCGAGCGCGATGATCCCCTTGTTGCGATAGAGCCGCGACAGTTCGAACAAAAGATTGAGCAGATCGGTGTAGTCCGCCGTCTTCCACTGGCTGCCCTTCATCACTTTCACAAGCCCGCGCCCCGAGCGGCGGATCATGCTGAACGAGTTCGCGATCAGGAAAGAGCCCAAGGCCGCGCCGCCGATCATCATCCCTTCGAAAGGCAGTGCGTGAATGAGAACGTCCATGCTGCCGCCGGAGAGGAGAAAGCCACCGAACACGAGGCCCACGACGGCCAACAGGCCAAGGATGATCGTCATTATTCTTTGTCCGTGTGTTTCGCGCCCTGCGGTCTTTCACCGACAGCCGCCGTTTCCTGAAATTCTTGGCTAAATCTCCGGCGACGCTCCCGTTAAGTCAAGTATAAATGCCGGAATCGCGAGCAATATTAAGCATAAATCTAAGACTTCGGAGGCTTAACAAGGAAACTTGACCGATTATTCATGAATAGATAAGTTCAATCCAACACGGATCTTGCATTCAGGGCATTTCATGAGCGCCAGCGCGGAAGCCATAGCCTTTCTGCTCGAAGAGCAGGACCTGCGCCATCTGTTCCAGCAATGGCCGCAGCAGATGTGTCTGGCTGTGGGCCTCGACCCGGAAGGCGGCTGCGCGATGCTGGTCTTTCACGCAAGCGAGGCCGAGCGCGTCCTGCCCCGGCTCGCGCGTTCGATGAACTGGCGGGCGGATGAGTTCGCCGTCATCCCGAAGGTCGACGGCTACCGGACCCGGCGGATGCTGTTTTCCGACGAGCAGAAGATCCTGTCCCTCGTACATGAGACCGACGATCTTCCGGAGATCGCGCGCGATTACGCGATCAATTTCGCCTATGCCGCCGATGAAGGTCTCGATCCGGAAGCGCTGACCGATGCGAAATCGGCCTCGGTCTCGCCCGCGATGCGCGAGGTGGAGCGGCTTCTGTCGGAGCTGAACCCGGAACAATCCACGACGACGGCGCCCGCAAGCAAGATCGCCGCGCCCCCGCCACGTGCCAGCGCGGAGGCCGCGCGCGCCACCGGCGAGGATGGCGGCCCGCCCGGCTTCCGGCGGTTGAGCGACACGCACCGGGCCGAGGCGCTGATGGCGACGTGCGAAATTAGCCTCAGGGGCGACACCGTGCGCATTTCCATCGAAGACGCCGGTGCCGATGCGCAGAGTTTCGGGGTGCGGGACGTGTATTTCCGTGACGACCTGCACAGCTTCGCCATTCCGGTCGCCGAACTGGCACGTCAGGGCGCGACCGCCATGCCCGGTCAGATCCACGCCCCCGCAGACCATTTTCCCGCCTCGCTTCTTGCGACCCTGCGGCGGACCCAGCTTTCGGCGCGACTGACCGCGCTCGACCACTTCATCTTCATCGCGCCCGAAGCCGCGAAACCGCAGGCCGCCCCCCTCGCCGCCCCGCTGCGCGAGGAGACAGGCAAGCTCCCGGTGAAGCGCGCGGGCGCGAAGCCGCAGATGCGCACGATGCTGGGTGGTGCCGCGCTGATCTTCTTTTCCGCGCTGGCGCTGCAACTTGGTCTGACGCCCGCGCTCAGCCACGGCGAGGCGCGGAAGGTCTCGCTCGATACGATCCGCGAGTCCGTCTTCCAGTCGCTTGCGGACGACCAAACAGGCGAGGAGCGCTGAGCCATGGATTGCGCCATCATCACCCCCATCGGCCCCGGCCACCGCGCGCTGTTCGAGGAAAGCTGTGCGCCTTCCGTCGAGACCGCGATCGGCTTTTCCAAGGGCCCGTTCGACCGGATCCATCACTACGCGATGGACGACACGCAAGGGCTTCACGGCCGCTCGGCACGCCGCAACGCCGCGATCCGGCAGGCACAGGAGGCGGGCGTCGCGTGGATCTTCTTCCTCGATGCGGATGACGTGCTGACCCCGAATGCGTTCGAGGCTTTCGGCGCGCGCCTTACCGAGGAGCCTGATCTCGACGCGCTTTGGGGTCTGATCTGCGAATTCGACGCGGCGGGCGAGCCCCAGCTGCGCGACGGTCAACCGGCCGAGATTTCCGCCTATGCGGAATTTCTCGCCACCCCGCCCTTCTTCGCGGTTCAGATCGGCGCCTTCATCCGCACCGAATTGGTCGCGCGCTTCGGCTTCGATGAAGCGATGGATACGGGCGAGGATTACAAGCTCTACCTGCAGCTCTGGCAGACCGGGAATTGCGCGAAACGCCCCGAGATCTTCTTCGTCAATCGCCGCGACCAGCACTCCACCGGTCCACGCTCTGCAACCGGGGCCGATTGGGCCCGGCAGGTCGAGCGGATGTGGGCCGACGCGGTCGAACGCGATCCGGTTTGGGCGCAGCTCGAACATCGGGGCGTGGCTGCGAAGATGCAGATCACCAATCCGCTCGACATCATCCAGAACACCCATCTGCAGGGGCGTTTCTTCGAGGATAGCTCGCTCGAGAAGCTGCGCGATCTGATCGGCGTGGCGCGCCCGCATATCGTCGAGGTCGGCGCGAATATCGGCAATCACGTCGTTTGGTATGCGCAGCACTTGGACCCGGCGCGCATCTATCCGGTGGAGCCGAACCCCGCCGCCTTGACCCTTCTGGAAGGCAATATCGCCGCAAACGGGATCGAAGACCTGATCGACCGGCGCGGGATGGGCTTCGGCGTCGGACGCGCGGAAGGTAGTTTCCGCGCCGAGACGACGGAAGAAAACAACCTCGGGGCTACGACACTGGTCGCCGATGAGGCGGGCGAGTTGAAGGTCGTGACGCTGGATGCGCTGATGATCGATGCCCGCGCCGATTTCCTCAAGATCGACGCCGAGGGGATGGAGCTCGATGTGCTCGCCGGAGCCGAGGCGCTGATTGCGCGCGACCGCCCGCTGATCTGGGTCGAGACCCGCCGCGACAATCTCCTCGCCTTCGCGCAGGAGTGGTGCCGCGCGCATGACTACGTGCTGATCGACAGCGTATTCTACGTCCACTCGATCGACTACTTCGCCATTCCGAGGGAACGCGCATGACCCAGACAACCCTCTCGCGCAGAGACCGGCGCGCCCGGGCCGCCAAGGCGTCGAAGTATTACGGCATCGCTGATGGCGCCGCGGCACTGACGATGCACGAAGCCTATGAGGCGCTGGCTGCGGCCGACGGCCCGAAAGCCGCGCGACTGGCGCATGAGGTCAGCCAGACGCATCCGGCCAACCGCCATCCGTGGCTCGTATTGGGCACTGTGGCGCTGGATCGCCGCGAGACCGAGGCGGCGGCGCAGTTCTTCGACCGCGCGCTGCTGATTGCGCCCACCGATGCGATGGCGTTAGCGGGGCTGGCCAAAGCGCGGGTCCTGAAGGCCGACATCTTCGCGGCCATCGATCTGTTCGCGCAGGCGATCGAGCGTGGCAGCGAAGACGTCCCGATGGCCCGCCTTTATGCCGATCTGATGGGGCGGCTCGACCGGTCGACCACGGCCGGACAAAATCTGCGCAAGATGGCTCAGCGCATGAAAACGGCCGAGATCTGGCTCATCACCGCCGACGCCTTTGCCACCGGCGAAAGCAACGGCGAGGCCGCACCGGCCTACGAGGAAGCCGCGCGTCTCGCCCCGCAGCCCCTTTCCCACCGGATCGGCCTGCTCAAGGCGAAACTCTTCCGGCAGGACTATCAGGGCCTCATCGCCGGAGCCGACGCCCTGCTGTCCGAGCTTGAGGAAACGAACGCGCATCGAGACGACGTCGTGACCCTGCGCATGGCCGCGCTGCGAGCGCATGGCGATATTCCGCGCGCGCTCGAGACGCTCTCGCATCGCTTCCAGGATCCGGCCCAGTTTCAGCGTGCCCTCGGGTTCTCCGCCAATTGCCACCTCGACCGCGAGGCGTTCCATGAGGCGCATATTGCCTTCCGGGAGGCGCTGCATCTTGTCGATGGTGGCGGGCTCTGGGTGAAGCGCGCCTATGGCACCTTCCTGATGGGTCAGGGCGATTTCGCTGGCGGCGCGCCTTACTACGCGGGACGTCAACCCGAGGCGAACCGCCGCCGTATTCCCTACGAGAACTCCGAACCCGATCGCCTCGCCGCGCGCGAGCGTCTCTTTCTGGTCGACGAGCAGGGGATCGGCGATCAGCTTGCGCTACTGCCGATCATCGACCGAGCCCCCCTCCCCCCTGAGGCGAAGGTGACTTTCGTGGGCGAGGCAAGGATGAAGCCGCTGATCGAGCGCTGCGGCCTTGGCGTCGATTTCGCGGAGACCACCGAGGTCGACAAGATGAACGTCGCGCCGGAAGAGATGATCTTCGTGGGCGATCTGGTGCGCTATCTCAGCGTCGAGGCGCTAGCGGAACAGCCGCTTGGCGGCTATTTGCGCGCGGATGCCGCGCGGGTCGAGGCGATCCGCGCCCGCTACCGCGAGATGGCGCAAGGCGGCCCGGTCGTTGGCATCGCCTGGCACAGCAACGACCCGATCACCGGCGCGCATCGCTCCCTCGCGCTCGAGACCCTGCTGACGGCGCTCCCCGAGGGTTCGCTGGTGGTGAACCTGCAATATGGCGACCGGGAAGCAGAGCTTGCACAGGCCGCCCGCACGCGCCCCGATCTGACGCTTTTCGACGATCCAGAGATTGACCAGCTCGCCGATCTCGACGGGTTCGCGGCGCAGATCATGGCGCTCGACCGGGTGGTGAGCATCGACAACACCACCGCTCATGTCTGTGGCGCGTTGGGGCATCCCGACAGCCATGTGCTGATCCCGAAAGGGGCGGCTTGCATGTGGTATTGGGGGCGTCACGGAAGCCCGGATCGCTGGTACGGCAATCTGCAGCTTCATCGTCAGACGCAACTTGGCGACTGGAGTGGTCCGCTCTCCGAGATCGCCAAGCTTTAAGGGCCGCTCAGGACCGGGGGCTTACGCGCCCTCGCCATTCCCCTCTTCGGGAAGCGGCACGTCGAACCCCGCCTCCAGAAGCAGCCGATAGGTTTCTGCGAAGGCCCGCATCGATCCAAGCTGCTCCGCTTTTCGCTGCGAGAAGAAGACCGTCGCGCTTTGGTGGAACCGGATCGCGGCATCCGTGTCGGGATCCGCGCCGGGGCGATAGGCGCCCACCCGGATCAGATCCTCCATATCGGCATATTTCCCGAGCGCGCGCCGGGCCGCCTGCATGATGCGATACTCGGCATCGGTGTGGCAGTCAGGCAGCATCCGCGAGATGCTTTTCTGCACGTTCACCGCCGGGTAGCGGTCCTGCTCGGCGATGTGGCGGTCGAGCACGATATGACCGTCCACGATCCCGCGCACGGTGTCAGCGATGGGCTCGTTCATGTCGTCGCCATCCACCAGAACCGTGTAGAGCCCGGTGATGTCGCCCGCCCCTTCGACGCCGGGCCCGGCCCGTTCCAGCAGATGCGGCAGCTCGGCAAAGACGGTCGGCGGGTAGCCCCGGGTGGTCGGCGGCTCGCCCCCGGAGAGACCAATCTCGCGCTGCGCCATCGCGAAGCGGGTAACGGAATCGATCAGCAGCAGCACCTGCTTGCCCTGATCGCGGAAATGCTCGGCCACGGCGGTGGCGGTCCAGGCTGCCTGACGGCGCAGCAAAGGCGGCTCGTCGCCCGTGGCCACCACGACGACCGCGCGCGCCATCCCCTCGGGGCCGAGATCGTTCTGGATGAAGTCCTGCACTTCGCGACCCCGCTCGCCCACGAGGCCGATCACGATCACATCCGTATCGGTGTTGCGCGCGAGCATCGCCATCAGGGTCGATTTCCCAACGCCCGATCCCGCGAAGACGCCCATGCGCTGGCCCCGGCAGATCGGGGTGAAAATGTCGAAAACCTTGATCTGCGTCTCCAGCTTCGCGCCGACCCGCTTGCGGTCGAAGGCACGCGGCGGGGCAGCCTTGAGGTCGCGCGCCGTCTCGCCCGGGGCCCAACCCGTGCCGCTGCGCACCGGGCGGCCCAGCGCATCCACGACCTGACCGATCCAGCTTTCATCGGGATGGATCAGATCGCCGTGCTGATCGAGTTCGACCCGATCTCCCACCGAGACGCCATCCCAGCTGCCGAACGGCAAAACGCGGGTCCCGGCCTCGTTCAGCCCCACCGCCTCGGCCAGCACCGGACCACGCCGCCCGTGCACGATGCACCGCTGACCGATTCCCATCGCGCGCTCGAGCCCGACGACAGTCAGCGACAGGCCGGTGACCGAATGGACATGGCCGACAATTCTTGCCTCGTCGGCCTCATCAACCGCATAATTCAAGGAAGAAAAAATCGTATTCACAAGGATAAACCCTACCAATCCATTCTCATACCGATATACTATCCATGAAAACGGAGCGATCCAACGTGAAACTTGATACGATATCCTTTTTTAACCTCGCATCGGATCGGATGCAGTGGCTTGCGGCCCGCCAGAAGGTGCTGGCCGAAAACATCGCCAACGCCGACACGCCGAATTATCGCGCGCGGGATGTGACCGACTTCCAGAGCTTCCTCGAGAAGAGCGACGCGAACCGCTCGGCGGGCGGCCCGCTGCACGAAACCACGGTCGAAACCATGGGCGGCAGTGGCGCTTGGGACAGCAGCCTCGACGGCAACGACGTGGCGCTGGAACAGCAATCCGTGATGGCGAGCGAGAATGCCGATCAATACCGGCTGGCGGCGAACCTCTATCGCAAGGCCTATCAACTTCTCAATGCCGCCAGCGGCAAGGAATAACGAGCGGAGACGACCATGAGCATGGACCCTCTGAAATCAATCGGTGCGATCGCGGCAAGCGGGTTGCGGGCACAAGGGGAACGGCTGAAGGTCGTCTCCGAAAACGTGGCCAACGCGGATTCGACCGGCTCGACGCCGGGCGCGGATCCGTATCGCCGCAAGACCATCTCCTTCGGCGAGCTGGTCGATGACGCCTCGGGCGCCTCGATGGTCGATGTGACCGATGTCGGCCGCGACACGTCGGATTTCGTGCTGAAATACGACCCTGCTCATCCGGCCGCCAATGCCGACGGCTTCGTGAAACTGCCGAACGTCAATCCGATCATCGAGATGAGCAACATGCGCGAAGCGGCGCGAAGCTACGAAGCCAACCTGAACATGCTCGAGACCGGCCGCCAGATGCGCCGCGAGATGATCGACCTCCTGAAATAGGTGAAGCATGAGCGATCCAGTCCTCTCCAATGCAGCGATCCGGGGCGCCTATGGCGCCTCGCGCAGCCTGAGCGGCGGCCCGGCCTCCGCACATGAAGCCAAATCCGCCGGGCAGAGCTTCGGCGACATGCTCAAAGGCGCCGCCGAAGAGGCGGTGCAGACGATGCGCGCGGCCGATACGACCGCGCAGGCAGGTCTGACCGGGCAGGCAAGCACGCAGCAGGTTGTCGAGGCGACCATGGCGATGGAATCCACCGTCAAGGTCACGGTGGCGATGCGCGACAAGCTGGTCGAGGCCTATCAGGAAATCATGCGGATGCCGATCTGAGGCAGGCGGGGGCGACATGGAAGAAGCCGATGTCTATGCGATCATGTCGGACACGATCTGGACGATCCTTATGGGGGCCGGCCCTATTCTTGCGCTCGCGCTGATCGTCGGCCTCGGCATCGCGATCTTTCAGGCGCTGACCCAGGTTCAGGAGATGACGCTGACCTTCGTGCCGAAGATCGTCGCGATCTTCGTCGGTCTCGTGCTTGCCCTGCCCTTCATCTACGCAACGCTGTCGCATCTGTCGGACACCGTCTTCGATCTCATCATGAACGGGCCCGCGTGATGGCGCGGGCGGGGTGGTTTCAATCCCTGGCGGCGCTTGCGATTGCGAGCCTCGCCGCGACAGGCCCCGCACGGGCCGAAGGCTGGGCGGGGTTCTACACCTCGAGCCGCCCGAGCGTGCCCGAGGCAACGACGCCCCTCCCCTCCACCTTCGGCAATGACCAGCAATGCCTGCGCCAGATTTTCGCGGCGCAGGACCGCTACGGCATCCCCGACAACCTGCTGCTCGCGATCGGCCTGCAGGAGGCAGGGTATCGCAACGAGGGCCGTCTGACCGTCTGGCCGTGGAGCGTGAATGCCGCGGGCGAAGGGCGCGTGTTCGACAGCCGCGAGGCGGCGATGGCGTGGGTTCACCAGAAGCAGGCCGCGGGGGTCACCTCGATCGACACGGGCTGCATGCAGGTGAACCGCAAGTGGCACCCCGACGCGTTCGACTCGCTGGCGCAGTCCTTCGATCCGGCGGCGAATGTGGATTATGCCGCGCGATTTCTGGTCGATCTGCACCGGCGGACGGGGGATTGGTGGATTGCCGCGGGCTCCTATCACTCCTTCACCCCGGAGGCGCGCCAGACCTATCTGACCGCGCTGAAACGCAATCTCGCGGTGGCGCAGAAACGTGGCGATTATTTCGTCCAGCTCGCAGGCGCCGCCCCCGTTGATGCGCCCGCGCCGAGCACCTCGCCGCGCCCCGCGCGCCGGAAACTGCCCGTCTTCTGGTCGGCCGACCTGACGGCGGATCAGGACATGCGGCTGTCGATCTATTCGACCAATGACCTGCAACCCGTGCTTCCCAATTTCACGCGAACGAATTGAGCGACGGATGAGCCAAAATCAGACCAGTTTCGGCAAGAACCTCGTAGGGCTTGGTATCAAGAACCGCGATATCGGCTTCGCGATTGGCGTGACGCTGATCCTCGGGATGCTGTTCGTTCCGCTGCCACCGATCATCCTCGATTTCGGCCTCGCAATTTCGCTGTCGCTGTCGGTGCTGATCCTGATGGTGGCGCTGTGGATCCCGAAGCCGCTGGAGTTCAACTCCTTCCCGACGCTGCTGCTCGTGGTGACGATGCTGCGGCTGTCGCTCAACATCTCCTCGACGCGGCTCATTCTGAGCCAGGGCCATACCGGGCCCGGCGCGGCGGGCGGCGTCATTGAGGGGTTCTCGCGCTTCATCGTGGGCGGGGATTTCGTGATCGGGATCGTGATCTTCGCGATCCTCGTGGTGATCAACTTCGTCGTCATCACCAAGGGCTCGACCCGGATCGCCGAAGTCTCCGCGCGTTTCTCGCT
Source organism: Thioclava sp. UBA3469 (assembly GCF_002378135.1). Taxonomy (NCBI): domain Bacteria; kingdom Pseudomonadati; phylum Pseudomonadota; class Alphaproteobacteria; order Rhodobacterales; family Paracoccaceae; genus Thioclava; species Thioclava sp. UBA3469. Next base: position 39,928 of record NZ_DFRG01000062.1, on the reverse strand, counting down.
CGATGCGATGCCGGGCAAGCAGATGGCGATCGACGCCGATCTCGGCGCGGGGCTGATCGACGAGGTGGAGGCCAAGCGCCGCCGCAAGGAGCTGGAGGACGAGAGCGGCTTCTTCGGCGCGATGGACGGTGCGTCGAAATTCGTGCGCGGCGACGCGGTGGCGGGGATCATCATCACGCTGATTAACGTGGTCGGCGGGATTCTGATCGGCGTCGTCCAGCACGGGCTGAGCGTCTCTCAGGCGGCGGGCAATTACACCGTGCTGACGATCGGCGACGGGCTTGTGACGCAGATCCCGGCGCTGGTGGTCTCGCTGGCGGCGGGCCTGATCGTCACGAAAGGCGGCACCGAGGGCGCGGCGAACGAGGCGGTGCTGGGGCAGCTTTCGAACTTCCCCAAGGCGCTCTACATGGCGGCGGTGCTGCTATTCGGGATCGGCCTGCTGCCGGGCTTCCCCATCGTGGTGTTCTTCGCGCTGGCCGGGCTGCTCGCCGGGCTGGGCTATGTGATGCAGGAGCAGGCCGCCCTGCGCGCCAGCGACGAGGCGGCGGCGGAGGCCCGCGCGGCCCAGATGGAAGAGACCTCGGCAGAGACGACGCAGCAGCAACTCAAGCTCGACGAGCTGCGCCTCAGCCTCGGCGCAGGACTGGTGCCGCTGATCTCGAGCATGGATGCCGCCCTGCCCGGCAAGGTCAAAAGCCTGCGCAATCTCTTCATGAAGGATTACGGCTTCGTCTTACCCTCGGTGCGCATCAAGGACGACCCGATGCTGCCGACGAACAGCTATTCGATCCTCGTGCAGGGCGTCGAAGCGGCGAAAGGCGAGCTGCGCCCCAATCTGGTGATGGTGATCGACCCGTCCGGCGATCAGGTGAAGCTGCCCGGCGAGCGGATCAAGGAACCAACTTTCGGGCTGAGCGCGGTCTGGATCGATCCGGCGCGCGCCTCCGAGGCCGAACAGCAGGGACATACGGTCGTCGACCCCGAGAGCGTGATCACCACTCACCTCACCGAGATCATCAAGGAGCATATGTCCGAACTGCTCACCTATGGCGCGGTGAAGAAACTTCTGGCCGAGCTGGACCGCGACTACCAGAAACTCGCGAGCGATATTTCCAACTCCGCCCCGGAGATTCTGCTGCAACAGGTGCTGCAATCGCTGCTGGCCGAGCGTATTTCGATCCGCAATCTGCCGCTGATCATCGAGGCGGTGGCTGAAGCCGCGCCGTCGAGCACCAACCCCGCCGTCATCACCGAGCGGGTCCGCGCCCGCCTCGCGAACCAGATCTGCCGTGCGCTGGCGGATGGTTCGGGCTTCGTGCCGGTGCTGACCATGTCGGGCGCGTGGGAGCATGAATTCGGCGAGGCGGTGAAGATCAACGGCAAGGAGCGAACCTTCCTGATGTCGCCGCAGCGCGTGCAGGAATTCGTTTTGGAGGCCCGTCAGGAAATCCAGCGCCACGCGGCACGCGACGAATGGCCCGCGCTGATGGTCGCGCCAGAAGTGCGTGGCTATGTCCGCTCGATGCTCGAACGCGTGAGCCCGATGACGCAGGTGATCTCGCATAACGAGGTGCACCGGAAGGCCGCGATGAAGACGGTCGGGACGATCGGGGCCTGAGGGGTGAGCGGGCTGAGCGCATTTCTCGACGGGCAGCTCTTCGGCTATCTGATCGTCTTCGCCCGGCTGGGCAGCGCGTTGATGTTCATGCCGGGCTTCGGCGAGATGCAGGTGCCGACCCGCAGCCGTCTGGCGATGGCGGTGGTGTTCAGCCTCGCGCTTTACCCCGCGACGCCGGTGATGCCGATGCAGCCCGACAATCTCGTGACCTTCGCCATCTACCTTGGCCTCGAGGTGACGACGGGCCTCTGGATCGGGCTGACGGCGCGGGTGCTGTTCAGCGCGCTGCAATTCGCGGGCCATCAGGCCGGGCAGGTCTCGGGCCTAGCCAACGCTTTCGCGCCCAGCCTCGGATCTTTCGAGGGCTCCACCATGATCGCGAGTTTCCTGCTGATCTCCGGCGTTGCGCTGATCTTCGTCACGAACACGCATCACATCATCATCCGCGCGCTGCTCTATTCCTACGACGTCTTCCCGCCGGGCACGCTGCTGCTGGGCGACATGGCGAAGCAGATCGTCAAAGCCGCATCGGCCAGCCTCTATATCGGGGCGGCGATCGCGGCCCCGTTCTTCGTCATGGGGCTGATCTTCAACCTCGGGATGGGGCTTGCGAACCGGATGATGCCCGCGCTGCCGGTCTTCTTCGTCGCAGCGCCCGCGCTGATCGCGTCGGGCCTGCTGATCCTCGCGGCGGCCTCGCCCAGCATGCTGCATGTCTTCCTCGGCCAGTTCACCGACTGGCTCGGCACTTTCGTCATACCCTAAGGAGCGCGCCGTGGCCGAAGGCGACGAACAGGACAAATCCTCGAAGACCGAAGAGCCGACAGACAAGCGGCTGAAATCGGCGCGCGAGAAAGGCGACGTGCCCTCCTCGCGCGAGACCGGCAACATGATGTCGGTCTTCTCGCTGCTGCTCATCGTGGTGTTCGTCCTTCCGGTTGTCGCGGGCCGCGCAATGACGTCGCTCGGTCAGGTCTTCTCCGGCGCGGGTCAGGTGAAGATCGGCCAGGGGTCGGCAGGCGCGCGCGATATCGGCGACATCCTCAGCCTGCTTTTCGGCGAGATCGCCGGTTGGGCCGCCCCGATCTTCGGCGTGATGCTTCTGGCCGCGCTGTTCGGCGTGTTGATCCAGGGCGAGACCGTGGTCTCGTCCGAACGCATGAAGCCGAAACTGTCGAAGCTCTCGCCGCTCGCAGGGCTCAAAAAGATGTTCTCGCCCGGCGCGCTGGTCGAGTTCGCGAAGAGCATCACCAAGGTTCTGGTCATCGGCGCGCTCGCGCTCTGGGTCGCCAAACGCGCGGTCACCGGAATCTGGCAGGGCGAGAATTTCCTGCCCGAGCATATCCCCAGCTACGCGGCCCATTGGGCAAGCTGGCTGCTGAGCGCGGCGATGGTGTTTCTCGTGCCGATCACCATCGGCGATATCATCTGGAAGCGGTTCGAGTGGCGGCGAAAACTGCGCATGTCGCTCAAGGAAATCCGTGACGAGATGAAGGATTCCGAGGGCGATCCGCAGATCAAGGGCCGCCGCGCGGAGATCGCGCGCCAGCGGGCCCGGCAGCGTATGGCGCAGGCGGTGCCGACCGCGAGCGTGATCGTGACGAACCCGACGCATTACGCCGTCGCGCTGAAATACGAACAGGGCAGCGACGCCGCGCCGGTCTGCGTCGCGAAAGGGGCCGATGCCGTGGCCGCCCGCATCCGCCAGATCGCGCGCGAGAACGAGGTGCCGATCGTCGAGAACAAGCCCCTCGCCCGCACGCTGCACGCCACGATCGACGTGGATGACACGGTGCCGATCGAGCATTGGCAGGCGGTCGCGGAGATCATCGGCTACGTCATGGACCTGCGCCGCAACATCCGGCGCGCGCCGCCGAAGGGCTCGGTGCTGCGGGTCGACGAAGACTAAAAAAGGGGGCTGCGCGCCCCCTTTCCCCAATCAGCAACAACTGCGCGGCGCGGCACGGCCATGACGCCCGCGCGGTTCAGTTGAGCTTGACGTTCACCAGCTTCTGGTCGCCCGGCAGCTTCGAACGTTCGAGAATGATCTTGGAGACCGCCCGCGCGCGCACCGGGTTCATCTCGGCCATGATCGGGGCGACGTCGCGCTCCTTCATCGTGGCCAGCACCATGACCGTCACCTCGATATCGAGGTCGTTCATGATCGACGCCGCCGCCGCGGGCTTCATGTTCTTGTAGATCGACACGAGGCGATCGACGTCTGCGGTATGCGATTTGCCGACTTGGTCGAGCAGCTTGGTCACCTTGTCCTTCAACTCGGTCAGATGCTGCGACTGGGTGTCGAGACCCTGCTTGGCAAGCTCGATCTCGGCGCTGCGGGCGTCGAGTTTCTTCTTCTGCTCGGCGAGGAGGTCGCGCTCCTGACGCACGGACATCAACAGCTCTTCCGGCGTCGGGCCGCAGCCGCCGGTCGCATCGGCGGAGGCATCGCTCGCCGGCGTCGCGGCGGCATCCTTCTCCGCTCCGCTTGCAAGCGCGGCCTGCAACAGCGAATCCGGGAAAGGGATCATGTCGGCGGGAAGGCTGGTCGCGAGTTTCGCACCGCCAGAGAGTAGCAATACGCCCACGAGAACCTGAAGGGGGCGGTTCTTTACCATTGGCCCTGCGCCTCCCGGCGCACGCGGGTCTGCTCGAAGAAGCTTTTGACCAGTTCGGCCTTGCCGGTCACGCGGGTCAGCCCCATCGGCGCTTTCGGCGCGGCGCGGCGCGAGTTGAAGGTCAGGGCGGGCGCGGCCTCTTGCGCAGGTGCCGGTTCGGGCGCGGGCGCTTTCTGCGCCTCGGCCACGGCGTCCTTCATCTCCTCGACGGAGAGTTGCGACTTGTCCACGGCTGCGGAGAAGGCCGCGACGAGCGGCTCCATCTCTTCGAGAACGAGCATGAGCTTCTTCACCCGCCGCGTGATCACCACGCCATAGGCCATCAGCCCGACAAGAGACACGAGAATAATCGCGTTAATCAGCATCGACATCATTGCTCCACTCGTCCTTTCCCATGAGGTTCGCGGTCACTTTCAGTGCCATCGACCCGTTTTGCTTCTTGCCCATTTCACCCTCGAGAACCGGGCTCCCGGCACAGAGCAGGAGAACCGAATGGGTATCGTCGATCCCGAGATCGAGCGTGTCGCCGACTTTCCAGTCCAGAATCTCGCGCATCGGCACCACCAGCTCGTGCAGCTGCGCGGTAAGCGCCACCGACGACCCTTCGATCTTCTGCTTCAGCTGTGTGCGCCACGAGCTGTCCGCCCCGAGCCGATCCCCGAAGAAGATCTTGGTGAGCAACGGGCGCACCGGTTCCAGCGTCGAGTAAGGCAGGATCAGGTGGACCTCGCCGTGGTAGCCTTCGAGGCTGACCTTGAGCGGCACGCGGACCGTGGGGCTGTTGGGCTGGGCGATGTTGGCGAATTGCGGATTGCTCTCCATCCGGTCGACCTGGAAGGAGACCTCGCAAATCTGCCGGAAACCCACCGCCATATCGGCAAGGATACGTTCGGCCACCTGCTCGCCCATCCGGCGCTCGATCGTCGTGAAACCGTGCTTGGCATCCTTCGCCCGGCCCGACGGCTGTCCGCCCAACATCAGTTCGAGCGCAGAGAACAGGAAGACCGGATCCTGCGAAAGGATGAACTGGTCATCCCAAGGATCGGCCTGCGCAACCGCGATCAAACCATGCTTGGGCAGACTTTTCATCGCGTCGGCGAAGGGCAGGTATTCGACCTCGCCCAGCGTCACGTCCAGCACCGAGCCGGTCAGCGACTTGAGCGAGCTGGAGAAGGACAGCACGAAGCGCTCGAAGATCACGTCCAGCATCGGCAGACGCTCGTAATTGAGCATCGACATGCGGATGATCTCGTCTTCGACCTCTGCCGTTGTCGTGGCCGCCATCGCCATGTCCGCCTGCTCCGCCATCGTCACTGCACCACCAGATCGCTGATGAGAATTTCGCTCGGCGTGTCATTGCCCACGACCGCGCGGGCGCGCTTGAGCAGTTCCGCCTTGAGCTTGATGAGGCCGATGCTGCCGCGCAGGTCCTCGACCGTCATCTGACGCAGGAACCCGGTGAAGGTGTCGCGGATGAAGGGCTTCTTCTCGGCCATCTTGGCCTCGGCATCCGGCGATTCGGGATAGACCAGCGCGAGGTGAATCTTGAGGTAGCGCGCAGCGGGCGTGCCGTCTGCGGTCGTCTCGGTGATGTTCACCACGATGTCGTCGAAATCCAGCAGCGCATCCGCGCCAGCTGCGCCCGAGGCGCCATGCCCGGCCGGCTCTGCAGCGCCTCCTCCGGTGAGCGCCGAGACGCCGCCGAAGGCCACGAAGCCACCGCAGAACATGGCCACGACCGCGAGCGCACCCGCCGCCATGACGAGACGCTTATGGTCGCGCAACGTCCGCCAGCGCGTTTCGGGCGCCTCGGCAACCTCTTCTTCATCAATGGCCGCATCAATCATCGGCTATCGCGCCTCTCTTTGTCGAATTTAAAGATAAAACCCGATCTTCACTGGACATCGTGAAGTATATACATCCGTACTTTACTTGCAATACAAAGATAGAATACCATCTACGGGATAAATTAAGAATAACTGGTGTTCGCCGTGCAGCAATTCTTGCAGAACCTTCAATCCTTGGGACGACGCAAGCTCCTGATGCTTGGGGCTGTCGGTGTCGTCAGCGTTCTCGCGCTGGTCTTCGGCCTCTCCGTCGTGACGGCCCCGAGCTACAAGCTGCTCTACAGCCAGCTTTCACCCTCCAGCGCCGCCGGAATCGTCGACACGCTCGAACAGGCGGGATTCAAGACGCAGCTTTCCGCAGACGGCAGCGCCGTGTCGGTTCCCGAGGGCGATATCGCCCGCGCCCGCATGGCGCTGGCCGAGAAGAACCTGCCCGTGGATGGCGAACCCGGCTGGGAGTTGTTCGACAATGCGAGCGGCTTCGGCATGAACACCTTCATGCAGCATGTGAACCGGTTGCGCGCGATGGAGGGCGAGTTGGCACGCTCGATCCAGACCATCGACGGGGTGCGCAGCGCCCGCGTCCATCTGGTTCTGCCCGAGCGCGAAGCCTTCTCGCGCACCAGCCCCGATCCGAGTGCTAGCGTCATCGTCCGCGCCGCTTCTTCTCGCGGGATCAGCCGCAAGGAGGCACTGGCGATTCGCAACCTGATTGCGGCGGCAGTTCCCAATCTCGACGGCAACCGGGTGACCGTGCTCTCGGCTAGCGGCGAGACGATCCTCGCGGAGAATTCCGACGCGGCCGGGCAAGCGACGCTGCAGTCGAACAAGGCCGCGACCGAAGACCGGATGGCGCGCTCGATCGAGCAGATCCTGACGGCGCGCGTCGGCGCGGGGAACGCCCGCGTGCAGGTCAATGTCGATCTGTCCAACCAGCGCGAAGTCGTGGTGCAGCAAAGCTTCGATCCCGATCAGCAGGTCGTCCGTTCCACCCAGAACAATGCCGAGCAGCAGAAGGGCGTGCAGAACGGCGATTCCGGCGTGAACACCGGCAACAACATCCCCGGCGCGCTTGGCGGTCCGGGTGCGAGCAGCACGACCGACAGCCGCAGCAAGAACGGCGAGTCGGTGCAATACGAGATCGGCAACACCCGGCGCGAGACCACGACCGAAGCCGGTGCGGTGCAACGCGTCTCGGTCGCCGTGCTGGTGAACGGCATCTACAACGTGCAGGACGACGGGTCGCTGAAATACGAACAGCGCTCGCCGGAAGAAATCGCCCGCCTCACCGCGCTGGTGAAATCGGCGATCGGCTATGACCAGAACCGCGGCGACACCGTGTCGGTCGATAGCCTGCGCTTCATCGACTACTCGATGGAGGTCGGCGGCCCGGTTGGCCCGACGCTGATGCAGCGCCTGTCGAACAATATCGTCTCGATCCTGCGCTGGGTCTTCGCCCTGCTGATCGTGGTCGCCGTGCTTGTCTTCGGCCTGCGCCCCCTGCTGAACCGGGCCGACCGCGAACGCGCGCGGCTGAGCGAGGCGACCGGCGCAGGGGCGCTCGCAGCCCCCGAGGGCGAGGCGGAAGCAGCGACCCCCGCGAGCAACAACCTGCCCGCAACGCCCGCCAACGCCGTCGCACCCCGCACGCAGGAGGCCGCCGAGCCCGCAGCCCCCGTCCAACGTGCGGAGCGCTATGACCCCGCCGGGGACGAGGAGCTGATCACCAATTTCGCGATCAGCGGTGCGATCCTGAAGCGCAAGGTCTCCGCGATCCAGAAGATCGCCGAAGACGAGCCGCAAGAGGCCCTCAAGGTCCTGCGCGGCTGGCTGTTGAACGAGGCGTGAGATGACGGTTTTCCAGCGCGATTTCGATGAAGAGCTGCAGGCGGAAGATGCCCGCCGCGCCGCCGAACGGCTGAAGGTGTTCACCCAGGCCGATCTCGATGCCGCAGCGGCGGCTGCGCGCGCCGAGGGTTTCGAGGCGGGCCGTGCGCAGGGGCGCAATGAGGCCAGCGCCGAGATCATGGCATCGCTCGAGGCGCGCCAGACCGAGGCGCTGGAGAAATTCGCCCCCGAGATCGTGACGCTTTTGGGCAATCAGCTAGCCCATCAGGCCGCGCTGGAGCGGCACCTTTGCGGCTTCGCGCTGCGCGTTTGCGAGAAGGTCTTCCCCGAATTCATCGAGAGCTGCTCAACCGCGCGGGTCGAGACGCAGATCCGGCGGGCGATGGAAATCGCGCTGCGCAAACCAAGCCTCACGATCCGCCTCTCCCCCGCCAATGTCGCAGGGCTGACACCGGTGATCGAGACCAGCGCCGGGCCGAACAGCCCCGCTCTGAACATCGTCGCGGACCCGGCGCTTGCCGATGGCGACATCCATGCCGACTGGGATGACGGCGTGATGGATTACAGCTTCGAGACGGTCTGCCGCAGCATCCTCATCGCTCTGCGCCAGACCGTCTCGCCCCAAGCCACACCAATCAGGAAAGCCGTGTAAATGTCCGACAACGATACGCCCGAATCCACGCAACCGCCTGAGACGCCGGAAACCGAAGCGCAGCCGACGCAGGACGAAGCCCGCGCTGCTGCGGCGGAGACCCTACTGCACAGCCTCGCCAGCAAGCAGGCTGCGAGCGACGGTGACGGGCAGAACGTCAACGCGATGCTCAATGTCGGGCTCTCGGTTCAGATCGTGCTGGGCCAGAGCCGTATCCCGATCTCGCAGCTTCTCAACCTGAGCCGCGGCTCGGTCATCGAGCTGGAGAAAAAGATCGGCGAGCCGGTGGACGTGGTGATCAATGACCGGCTCGTCGCGCGCGGCGATCTGGTGAAGGTTGGCGAGAACCGCCTCGGCGTCACCCTGACCGAGATCGTCAAAGACTACGTCCCGACACGATGACCACCCTCGCGAAGCGTTCTTTGACAGTGAAGGCTGGCCTGCCGCTCTTCGTTCTGACCCTCGCCGCGTCGCTTGCGTTCAGCGGCAGCGCCGAGGCGCAGGAGGCGGGCGGCTTGCTGAGCGATCTGGCGCAGGGGCTCAACAATGCCGCGCCTGGCAGCGACGCCGCCGCCAGCCTGAGCGGGCGGATCATCCAGCTGATCGCGCTGATGACCGTGCTCAGCATCGCGCCGGGCGTCCTCGTCGTCATGACCAGCTTCACCCGCTTCGTGATCGTCTTCTCGATGCTGCGCTCCGCTCTCGGGCTGAACCAGACGCCGCCGAACATGGTGCTGAGCGCGATGGCGCTGTTCATGACCTTCTTCGTGATGCAGCCGGTCTTCGACGATGCCTGGACCGGCGGGCTGCGGCCGCTTCTGAACAACACGGTGACCGAGGAACAGGCGCTCGTCGGGATCGGCGCGCCGTTCAAGGCCTTCATGTTTGCCAATACGCGCCCGAAGGATCTGAAGCTCTTCGCCGATCTCGTCCGCGACAACGAAGCGGGGCAAAACGCCGAACCCGCGCCCGAGACGCCCGCCCCGGCCACGGCGGAAGAGGCGAGCTGGCGCACCCTCGTCCCCGCCTTCATGATCTCCGAACTGCGGCGCGCCTTCACGATCGGCTTCCTGATCTACCTGCCCTTCATCGCGATCGACCTCATCGTCGCCTCGGTGTTGATGAGTGCGGGCATGATGATGTTGCCGCCGGTGATGATCTCGCTGCCCTTCAAGGTGATCTTCTTCGTACTGATCGACGGCTGGTACATGCTCGCAGGCAGCATGATGCAATCCTATGTTGCCTATGGCGGGGGCGGCTAAGCCTCGGCGCCGTCCCTATCCTTATAAAATGCCTCACCCCAAAGAATAGCGCGCGATCCTGATTGAGAATACAAGGATAGACTGCTATTCTTGTCGAGACCTCAGAACAGATCGAGCGCCGACGATGAAAACCTCCCGGGATTACAAGAAACTTCGTGGCCCCGAGAAGGCGGCGATCCTTTTCCTCTGCCTTGGGGAGAAGCATGGCGCCGGGCTGATGCAGAGGCTCGACGATTACGACATCCACTCGATCACCCACGCGATCTCGTCTCTGGGCACGATCCCCGCCGATGTCGTGGAAGAGGTGATGAGCGAGTTCATGGAAACCGCAGGCGATGGCGGCGGTATCGTCGGGTCGATGGAAATGGCCCAAAGCATGCTCAAGGGGTTCCTGCCTGAGGATCGGGTGAGCGACATCATGCAGGAGATCCAGGGCCCGCTGGTAGGCCGCAATATCTGGGAGAACTTCTCCGCGCTCAACGAACAGGTCATCGCCAATTACCTCAAGGAAGAGCACGATCAGACGGTTGCGGCGATCCTCAGCAAGGTGAAACCCGAGGTCGCCTCGAAAGTACTGCCGCTTTTGGGCGAGGAGCGCATGATGGAGGTGCTCGAGCGGATGATCGGCATCGACACCGTGCCGCGCTATGTCTTCCAGAATATCGAGGAGACGCTGCAGAAAGAGTTCATGAGCTCGGCGACGCGCAACACCGGACCGGACCCGCAGCAGCGCATGGCCGATCTCTTCAACAAGCTCGACAGCAAGCTGTTCGACGACATCACCCAGCGTCTGGAGAAGCGCATCCCGGATGCCTTCGGCGCGATCAAGGCGAAGATGTTCACCTTCGACGATCTGTGCAAGCTCGACCAGCAGAGCCTCGTCAAAGTCATGCGCGGGGTCGAAGGGCAAACGCTTCCGCTCGCCTTGCGCGGGGCCAAGAAAGAGGTGCGCGATTACTTCCTGAGCGCCCTGCCCGCCCGCTCGCGCAACATGCTGAACGAGGAAATGACTGCGATGGGCCCGGTGCGCGGGCGCGAAGTGCAAGAGGCGCAATCGGCGCTGGTGGACTATGCGCTGGAGCTGTCGCGCGATGACGAGATCCGCATCCCGCTCGACGATGACGACGTGATTATCGACTGAGACCAGCCGCGATCTGCGGCCATGCTTACCGGTAGCGCGAGGCCGAGAAGGTCGCGATCGCGGTCAGATCGAAGGTCGCGGGCACGAACTGGCCCGAGCCGCCCTGAACCGCGCCTTGCATCAGCGTCACCGCAGCACTCCCCGCGCCGTTCGTCGCGAAACTCTGCGCATCGGACACGGCGACGAAATGGGAGATCAGATTGTCGACCTCTTTAGGGTCCTTGAGCTTCGTGATGTCGAACTTGTCCTCGAAGATCTGTTTCTGCCGCTCGACATCGAGCTTCACGACGTCATTGGGGATGCCCAGAGCCGTGCGCATGAACTGTGCCGTGTCCTTGTCTTTCAGGACCGAATACCACGTTTTGACGCCATCGAGTTTCTGACGGAATTCGAGCACGGACCCGACAGTCGCGTTCTGCTCGCTCTCGCCATTGATGAACTGCTGGCTGACATATTGATCGACGATCTTGTCCTGCCACGCGGTCGAGGAGGTATTCGTATTCGCCGTCCCGCCGTTAGTGAATCCGAGCGCATCGTAGAGCTTGCGGAAGCGCGGATCGGTGAGCTTGTTCACAAGCGAGGTCTTGTCGGCGGAATCGCTCGACAGGATTTCGCGCATCATCGCCTTGCCGAACATCTGGTCTTCCAGATCGAAGGCCTTCATCACGAAGCTATAGGCGTCGTAATTGTCCACCAGATCGGCTGCAGTGTGGATATTGGCGATATTCTCGCGGAAACGGCTGATCGCGCGGGCATGTTGCGGCTCTTTCGCCAGCTGATCGAGCTGCTTGGATTGCGTCCGGTCGATCAGGTTCAGCGCGAGGCGGCTGCTCATTCCCGAAATCGTCAGCATTCTTCCCCCTCCAGCGCCACCGCCGGGCTCGCAGTTTCGGACAGGCGGGCGAACAGTTCCTCTTCGCGTCGCATGACCGGGCGCAGCGCGCTCAATGCCTTGTAGTAATCGCCCTGGGAGACCCAGTTCGCGGCCTCGAAGACGCCGCCGACCACGGGGGCACTGAAAATCGTGGCAAGATCGGCAAGCTTTTCCTGAATGACCGGCACCAGCGTGTCGCGCGTATCGGCGCGGATCAGCGCCGTCTGAATCAGGAAGTAGGCCTGCTTCACCGGGGTCGGCTCGCAGTTTTCATCCAGCAAATCTTCGGCCCGGATCACGTCGGCGGTGTTCTCGATCTGAAGCGTCTGGCGACGGTTGGCATTTCGGATCACGCATCCATTGACCACGATCCGCTCGTTCGGTTTCAACGTCAGTCGTAATGCCATGATCCGCGCCCCTTCTTATTCCGCAGCCACCGGCTCGCCAGCGTCGCCGCTGAGCCCACGGATGATGTTGCGATTCACCTCGACGAGGGGCGAGACCGTGCCACCGCCACCCATCACGACTTGCGTCTCCCGCTCGACCCAGAGCGCGAGAGAAATCAGCGCCGCTTTCAGCTCGGCGGGGAACTGGTTCGCCGGCTCCGCGAGGTCATCGCGCAGTGCGGTCCAGATGCGCTCATTCTCCCAGAGCGCGGTGCGCAGACCCTGCGCGAGGATCGCCCCCCGCCCTGCCTTCGGCGCGCCGTCATAGTCGACCATATGGGACTCAAGCTCTCCGGTGACGCGGGACAGGATGCGACGCTCGATCTGCCGCGGAGACTCGGTTTCGGAAATGGTTCGCTTATACGCGGCGACGCTCATGCAAGCTCTCCTCTCGATATTCTTTTCTTCTCTTTCGCCGAACTTAACACGACGCGGTTAAAGGCGTTTTTAAACTTTGCCAGAAAAGACAACCCAAGCGCGACAAAAGAAAAGGCCCCGCAACATACGGGGCCTTTCCATTCAGTTCATCACCACGATTTAGCGGAACAGGCTCAGAAGGTTCTGCGGACCCTGGTTCGCGATCGAGAGCGACTGCGTCGCGAGCTGCTGCTGGACCTGGTAGGACTGCAGGCGAGCCGCCTCCTTTTCCATGTCCGCATCGACCATGTTGCCGACACCGGTGTCGAGCTTGTCGGTCAGCTTGCCGAGGAAGTCCTGCTGGGATTCCAGCGACTTCTCCGCAACACCGAGCGAGGTCGCGTTGTCGATGGCCGTCGACAGGGCGCTTTGGGCGCTCGTCAGCGCGCTGGTCAGAACCGCCGCCGAACCGCTCGTGATATCGATCCCGCTCAGCGTCGCCTGAAGCGTAGAGAGATCGACCGCCTGGAAGGTCATCGACGTGGTCGCGAAGGAACCGCTTGCGCGGCTGATCCCGGTGACGACCGTCACGTTGGCCGAACCGTCGACGAGGCTGTCGCCGTTGAAGGTCGCCTGGCTGATCGTGGTGCCGATCTGATCGACGATGCTGCGCAGTTCCTTCTGGACCGCAGCATGATCAACCGCGTCGCCTTGGGCGAACGAAACACGCTCGACGAACTGCTGCGCGAGATCCTTCACCGACTCTGCGCCAAGACGTGCGGTCGAAACCGAGTTCTTGGTCAGGGTTAGACCTTCGTTGATCGACTTGTACATGCCGCTGTCGCTGTTCATCGATTCCGAGATCGAGAAATAGGCGGCATTGTCTTTCGCCGAGTTGATCTTCTTGCCGGTCGAAATGCGGTTCTGCGTGTCTTCGAGACCCTTGTTGACCCCACGGAGGGTCGCAAGAGCATTCATCGCGGAGGTATTGGTAAGAATGGACGACATTTCTAGTCACTCCTCATTCTGAAAGATATTTGTTTTCGTCTTCTGACAGAAAAACGGCGCGAGCCGTGGAGAGGAATTTTGGGCCGAAGATTAAGCGCAGGTTAACAAATGCAGGAAACCTAGAATTCCCTATCGATATGCATCTGCGGACCGTCCTGTCCTGTGACCGGTTTGCCACTCTTTCCATAGAGGCCATCGAGACTGTGCCGGTTCCGGATCTTCTCGATTTCGCGCACGATGTCCCGGGTCGCTTCGGACATTCGCGACAGCAGAACGCTATTGTCCTGCACGGCGGTCTTCAGCTGGCGGAGCTTTTCGCGCAGCGCGGGCGCGGCATCCTCAGACGCCTCCAGAAACGGCTCGATCACGGGGATCTTCAACTCGATCCGCTTCAGCAGGTCCGCCTTGCGATCATAAAGCTCGGTGACGCGGTCGAGATGCCCCGCCTCGACCGCCGCGATTTCCTCATGCAGCAGATCGAGCGTCGCATCGATATTCGCCTCGAAAGCGGCGAGGTTCGCATCATCCTCGTCGGTCAAAACGGGGCCTTCGGCGGCGATATCGCGCCGGGCCTGCATGCGCTTGCGAAAACGCGACGGGGTCTCGTCAGCCATGGTCATCTCCGTTCGAGTTGTAAGCGCCGATCATCCGCTCGACGCTCTGCGCGATCCCGGTCCGGCCGGAGGCGGCGATCTCGTCGGCGATGCCGCGTGCGAGGAAGGATTTCCACATCTCCTCGGCGTGGCCACCATCCATCCCGCCCATCTTCACGGTCTTCATCATTTCGCCCACGGCCTGCTGCAGGAAGGTCGCCTCAAAATTCTTGGCGATCTCCTTCGCATCCTGCGACTTCGCACCAGAGGCAGCAGGCGCCTTGAGCGACGCAGCTGAGAGCGACGCCTTCGACGGATCGAGCGGATTCATCAGATGATCTCCAGATCGGCATGAAGCGCACCCGCGGCCTTGATCGCCTGCAGGATCGAGATCGTCTGCCGGGCGCCGACGCCAATCGCATTGAGGCCGTCCACGAGGTCCTGAAGGCTGACATCGCCCCCTTGGAGCACGCTGAACTGGGTGCTTCGCTCTTCGACCTGCACATCCGTTTCGGGCACAACGACAGTCTCCCCGATGGAGATCGGCTTCGGCTGGCTGACCGCGTAGCTTTCCTTGACCTTCACGGTCAGGCCACCCTGGCTGATCGCAACTTGATCGATCCGCACATTCGAGCCGATCACGATGGTCCCGGATTTCTCGTCGACCACCACCTTGGCAACGGAGTCGGGCGTGACGGGCAGGTTTTCGATCATCGCCAGAAGCTCCGGCACACCATATTTGCCCTTCGCCTGCACCTCGATGGTGGAGGGGTCTAACATCTGCGCAGTATTGTGGCCGAGCTTGTCATTGATCACGCCCGCCACCCGCGAGGCGGTCGTGAAATCGGGCTCCCGCAAGGACAGGCGCACGGAATTCATCGAGTTCAATTCGAATGCGATTTCCTTCTCGACGATGGCGCCGTTCTCCATCCGCGCGACGGTCGGCACACCGTCCACGATGCTCGCCGCATTGCCCTTCGCGCTATAGCCCGCGACCGAGATCGGCCCCTGCCCCACGGCATAAATTTCGCCATCGGCCCCGACGAGCGGCGTCACGATCAGCGTGCCGCCGCGCAGACTGTCCGCATTGCCGAGCGAGGAGATCGTCACATCGATCGTCGAGCCGCGGCGTGCGAAGGGCGGCAGTTTTGCGGTCACCATCACCGCGGCCGTGTTCTTCGTCTTGATTGCATCGCCGGAGAGATTGCCGACCCCGAGCCGTTCGAGCATCCCCTCGATCGACTTCTTAGTGAAGGGGCTGCCGTTGAGGGTGTCGCCGGTCCCGTTCAGGCCGACCACGAGACCGTAGCCCACGAGCTGGTTCTCACGTACGCCTTCGAAACTGGCGATGTCCTTGATGCGAACCTGTGCGGCGGCCGGGATCGCGCAGAGCGTCCCCGCAATGACGGAGAGCGCGACGAGCACCCCACGAACCCCGGCGCGAGAAAACGACGCCCGATTACCTTTTTGGCGCAAAGAAGCAAGCATAGTTTCCTCACATCACCAGCACATTCCGCCAAATTAAAGCAAAACATAAATAGTGTCCAATATAAATCAGTACTATTCTTGACTAATCCTTTGTGGCAACTTAGCGTGATCTTGCCGCTTGTGCGAGAAACTTGCCCGGGATGGAGGCCTGCATGAATATTTACGTCTTTGAGCCTCGCGATGGCCGCGTTCGCGGCCTGCTCAGCGAGCTGGAGAGCGTTGGGCTGCAACCCGTCCTCGTCCCCGCATCCTTCTTCGCATCCGATCTCAGCACGCTGAACCAGAAGGGCGTCGACACGCGGGCGATCCTGATCGGCGACTGCCCGGAAGTGACCGACTATATCCGGGCGATCCGCAATTGCGGCTGCCGCAACCCGGTTCTGGTAATGCGCGACTTCAAGAACTCCCGCGATGCCTCCGAAGCGCTCGATGCCGGGGCTGACGACGTCATGGTCAGCCCGATCAAAGGGATCGAGGCACTGTCGCGGATCAACTCGATCATCCGCCGCTCCTATGGCCACGCCGCCGAGAGCATCAGCGTCGGCGAGATCACCGCCTTCTTCGACGGTCGCGATCCGCTGGTCTCGGGCGCGCGGCTGAAGCTGTCGAACCGTGAGCACGCGATCTTCCAGCACCTGGCGCTGAATGCGAACAAGGTGATTGCGAAAGGCGCGATCTATGATGCGGTCTACGGGATGAGCGACGACCAGCCCTTCGACAAGGTCATCGACGTCTATATCTGCAAGCTGCGCAAGAAGATCGCCGATGCGGCCGATAGCGGCCACCAATATATCGAGACGGTCTACGGTCGTGGCTACAAGTTCAGTGAACTGGAAAGCACGAGAGACGTGAAGCTCGCAGCCTATGAGCAAACCGACGCGCGGGGCACGGTAGCCGCGCGATAATCGCGCGGCTCAGAGATAATTCAGGATCGACAGTTTCGACATCTGCGCGGCTACGCTGTAGCTCGCGCTGAGTTGCGTCTGGAGCGCGGTCATCCGGGTCGCAGCCTCGTAGGGATCGACCGAGACGTAATCCGACAGGCGGCTATTCAGCACCGAATCCATCGATTGCTGCTGCGTCAGCTTGATGTCGAGCCGCTTTTGTTTCGCACCCAGCGCAGTCTCGGAATTGCGCAGCCCTTCGACGCCATCGCTCAGCGCTTTGACGCCGGCTGCCACCCAGCTTTTATAGGCATCCTGATCAGTGATCTTCGACACGTCGGTCGAAGCGAACAGCGCAAGCCCCTTGATCAGGTTGCGGAACTCGGGATCGTCCGCCTGCATCCCGTAATCGAGCGTCTCGCCATCCCCGATCAGCGCCGTTTTGCGCGGCGTCCCGGCTGTCGCGTCCCCCTGGAAGAAGGTCGAGCTGTAGCGTTTGGCCGGATCGGCATTGGTGTCGTCGAATACGCTGTCGATCTGCGACAGCATCGCCGCGGCCTGGGTCGCATCCGCGGGGCCGCTGCCCACGATCCCCGACAGGACGTCCCCCGCCGAGAGACCCGTCGCACCGTTCGTCGCGTCATAGCCCCGCAGCGCTGGCTTGTCCGAAGCTACCCCGGAGAACAGATGCTCCCCGTCGAGCGAGACATTCAGGCTCGTCATGATGGTGTCGAGGGCGGCGCGGGCGCTTTGCTGCAGGGTCGCCGCCGAGGCGCCGGGGCGCTCGAGGTTCCCGACGGCGAGACCGAGCACATCCTGCGCGGCCCCGCGCGCCGTCGACGCGCTGGATGCGATCATATCCAGCTTGCTCCCGAGGAGTTTGTTCGAGGTAATGAAATGCGAATTGGTCGTCGCGCGATCTTCCAGCGCGAGCACGAAGGCCGATTTCGCCCCCATATCCGCGTAGACATCCGATTTGCGCCCGGTCGTGACCTCGTCGCTCGTCCGTTGCAGCTCTGCCGTGGTGCGGCTGACCGACCGCCGCGAGATCACGCTCATCTGCAGGGTCGACAGCGAATTCCGGATTAGGGGGATCATCGTTCAGTCTCCTCAGACGGCTTCAAGCAACGTGTCCATCATCTTCATGACGGCAGTCATCATCTTCGAATTCGCGGCATAGCTTTGCTGAATCGTTATCAGCTTCTGCATCTCATCGTCGATGTTCACGCCCTGAATGCCCTGGCGCGTGCCGTTCACCGTCTCGGCGGCGGTGCGCGCGGCGGCGAAACGCTCCTGCGCGCGGGTGCCCTCGAACTCCTGCGCCGAGATCATGTTGCTTCCGTAATCGCGCAGCGAAAGGGACGTCTCCAGCCCCGTGCGCGGGTCCGCCGAAAGCGGATCGTCGAACATCGAAACGAAGGCTTCCACCTGAGTGGAATCCCCCGCAGCGCCCGGCGTGGTGGCACCGATCCCGTCGCGCAAACGCGACAGCTGGCCACCCTGCGCCGGGTCTACCGCCGCATTGACCGCGATCCGGCCCGCCAACCCTTCGAGCTTGGCCGGATCGAAAGCTGCGCCTGCATCGGTGAAGAGCCCCGCCTGTCCGGGTGCGAGCGAAGCATCCGCACTCTCGAACCCCTGCACGAGCCCCCGTGCCATCTCATCGAGCTGAAGCTGGAAGCGCGGCAGAACGTCTTTCTTCACTGCGAACAGACCGGCGAGGCTGCCATTCTGGAAGCCGCGCGCATCGGTGGAGTCCGGGGTGATATTCGTTTTGCCTGCAAACAGCGTTCCGGCCGTCTGGTCGTAGGTGATGTAGCTGGCCTGATCTCCGTCGACGAGCGGCGTGCCCCCGGCAGTGTAGAGCGTGGCCCGCCCATCGGTGGAGCGGCGCACCTGCATGTCGATCAGCTTCGACGCCTTTTCCACCAGCACATCCATCCGGTCCCCCAGATCGGCTGCACCGAGCGAGCCGGGCGGCGCGTCCGAGATCTGCTTGTTAAGCGAGGTGATCTTGTGCAGCGTCTCGTTGAAATCCGAGACGTCGTATTTGATCTCCATATCGACCTCGCCGCCGACCCGCGCGAGCATGTCGCTGCTTTGGTTCAGCGAGGTCACCATCTCCTGCGCGGAGGACGCCACGCCGTTTTGCGCAGCATTACTGCCGGGATTGTTTACCAGCGCGATCATCGAGCTACGCAGATCGGTCAGTCGATCCGCGGGCGAGAGGCCATCGCCCGGCTGGCCAAGGGTCGCGGTATATTCGCCCACCGCCTCGTAGATCGCCTGCTCGCGCGCCATCGCCGAGGAATGTTGGCGATACATGCGGTTAAGCGAAGCGTCGACTTCGCGCCGCGCCTCACCGGTTTGCACCAGGCCGCCCGAGGTCGTGACCTGCGGCAACTCCTTGCGCACATAGCCCTCGGTGCTCGCATTCGCGATGTTGCGCGAGGTCGCTTCCGATTGCATCTGCGCCGTGCGCAGACCGCTCGTGCTCGCCTGGAGGGCGCCCGTCAGGCTCATGGGTTTACTCCGTTCTCAGCGTGACGATCAGCGTTTGAGACGCGTGGTCTCGTCGAGCATCTCGTCCATCGTGGTGACGATCTTCGCGTTGGTGGAATAGGCCCGCTGGGTGCGGATCAGATCGCTCAATTCCTGCGCGATATCGACATTCGACCCTTCAAGCGTCCCCGAGGAAATCGTGCCCACCGGGCCCTCGTTCGCCTTGTGGATCGTGAAGTCGCCGCTGTTGCGGGTCAGCCGATAGGCATCACCATCGACCTCCTGCATTCCGTTCGGGTTCGCCACATGGGCGAGCGGAATCTTGTAGAGCGCCTGCCGCTGGCCGTTATCGAAGATCCCGTACATCGTGCCGGTATCATCGACCTCCATCCGGGTCAGCGCGCCGGCGGACGAGCCGTCAGTGTCGAATTTCTGCGGGGTGAAATCGCCAGCGAACTGGGTCATCCCGTCGAAGCTGTTCAGCGCACCGAGACCGACGTCGATCGGCTGGGTCGTGCCACCGTCATTCATCGTCAGGCTCATGACGCCCGTGGTCGTGTCCATCGAGAAGGCACCGGGCGCCGTGGCGAGATTGGTCACGCCGGAATAGCTGACCGGGGCGCCCGCATTCGGCCCGCTGGCGGCGAAATCGACCGTGACCTGACCGTAGGGAACGCCGTCGCCATCGGACACGGTGACGTCCCACTGGTTTTGGGTCGCGGTGGGCTGCCAGGAATATTCGAGCCGCTTCGCCGCACCGAGCGGCGTGAAATATTGCGAGGACGAGGTGAACGGCGCGCCCGGCGTCGCGTTTCCGGTTTCCTGCGAAGGCAGATTGCCTTGCACGCTGACCGTGGTCGTCGCCTTCGCGCTCAGCGTCGCATCGGTCACGTTCACCGTCTTCAGCCCATTGAAGCTGTTGCCGTCGATCGAGCCGAGCGTGCCGTCGGTATAGGGGTAGCCCGAGAGGAAATAGCCTGCCGAATTGACAAGATCGCCATTCTCGTCGGGCTTGAACGACCCGGCGCGCGTCAGGACGTAATCGGACTCGACGCTCGTATTGGCTCTGCCGGATACGACGAAGAACCCGTTGCCGTTCACTGCGAAATCGGTCGCGGAACTGGTGGGGATCACCGCGCCCCCGTTCGTCACGTCGGAGGAAACCACAGCATTGACGCCCGAGGGTGCATCGAGCCCGCCGCTCGGCGTCATGGTCACCATCTGGGCGAAGCTGCGCTTGTAGCCGGTGGTATTCGCATTCGCGATATTCTCGGAAATTTCGCCAACGGCGACGGAGTTTGCGTTCAGGCCGCTCACGCCGGTCTGCATCGCGCTCGAAATACTCATGGTTTTATCCTCTCATGTCCGAAGAGAAGGGGGTCCTATCTAGGAGATATGCGACTGATGTTTAACTGGAGTTAAAAATATCTGCGTTTTGTCTTTGACGATGTTGGTGAGGGGCAATGCATAGCAAAGATATCTACCCGCCAGCCCGCTTCGCCTCCGACCCGACCATCTCAAGCGCGTCATCCGCCTTGCGCAGCCGGTCCCGCGCAGCCGCGTCCATCAGCGGACTGAGCTTGGCGGGCTCCGCCAGAAGGCTTGCGACGAGCTTGTTCAGATCCTCACGCCCCGCCAGACGCGGGAAGACCTCGGCGACGCTGCGGGCCGTGGTCAGATCGCCGGAGCGGTAGGCGGCCAGCAGCAATTCGACCGCGTCGGTCTCGGAGAAATCGTCCGGGGCCTTCTTCCACAACTCGCGATAGGATTGGGTCGCCGCCTTCCAATCGCCCTTCTTCCAGTGGAGCCGCGCCTGAAGCCGCAGATGATCGGCCGAGTGCGAGGTGACCTTGGCCTCCAAGGCCGCATCGGTCTTCCCGGCCTCGGCCAGAACGCGGGCCTGTAGCGCGTTGAACTGGTTCAGCTCCTGCGCATCGGCGGGACGCTCGGAGGTCTCCAACACCTTGGCGGCGCGGGCGAATTGCCCCCCGCGCGCAAGCGCCTCCGCCTCGCGCAGCGCCAGATAGGCCATCCGATCTTGCGACACCGCCTCGGGGGTATCCTTGCGCTGTGCGCTCAGAGCTTCCCGGATCTTGCGATATTCCGTGGCGGCCTGAGTCGTAGCCCCCAGCTCCAGCAGGCGATCCGCGAATTGCTCGGCATAGGTCTGAAAATCGGGACGGACCTCGTAATAGGCCTCCAACCGCTGATGCCCCTCGGCAAAATCCGTGAGCGAAATCTTCCCCGCCGCACCCTTCGCATAAAACGCCTTGAGCCGCTTGTCGGCGGCCTTCGCCGCCGCGCGCGCCTGAGGACGCTCGGGGAACCGGGTGAGGATCTCGCCATAGGCAATCAGCGCATCCACATCGTGGCCGGAGGTCTCGCCCAGATGCGCGCGCTGTTCGAGCGCCTGCAGGTCGAACCTGTCGCCGCGCCACGCAAGGTTAGCCTCGGCGAGCATCGACAAACCTTGGTCGGGCGTCAGCGCTCCATGCTCGAGCCCCAAACTGACCAACGCAAGCCGCGCCCGCTGCGCGTAACGATCCTGCCCCTTCGCCGCTTCGCGATAGGCGGCATAGGCCTTGTCGGGATGATGCGATTGCTCCGCCACCCGCCCAATAAGAAAGCTATAGACCGGCTGCGATTTAAGCTCGGGATAGTTGTCGAAATCCCGGCTCAGCCGCTGAGCCAGCGGCCATTTCTTGACCGCGATCGCGCCTTCCAGAAGCGCGGGCAGGCAGGCCTCAACGAAAACGGGCGGATAGGTCGGAAGCCGGTCAGCCGCGCCCGCGAGATTGCCCTCAAGCTCCACCGCGTCGCCCTGCGTGATCGCGTTCAGCGCCGCCCAGAGGTGATAGTCCTGCCAGTTCGCCCAGTCGGCATTCGGCAGGAGCGTGCCAGTCGGCACCCCCGTCCCGTCCATGATGCTGAACCCGGCCGCAATCGCGCGCCAGCGCGCCTGCTCTGCCGGGATCAGACCGTCGGGCATTTGGTCGCCCAGCACCGAGCGCCCCTCGGGCAACATGACATGGGCGAGATAGAATTCCGCGAGATCGAGCCGCGCAATGGCGCGCGACGGCCCGGGCTCGGCTGTGGCGACGCCAGCGGCCAGCGCATCGCGATCCGCGAGGAACCCCGCCTGCGTGTATTGCGCGAAGTCGAAAGGGGGA
Organism: Thioclava sp. UBA3469; assembly: GCF_002378135.1. NCBI lineage: Bacteria > Pseudomonadati > Pseudomonadota > Alphaproteobacteria > Rhodobacterales > Paracoccaceae > Thioclava > Thioclava sp. UBA3469. Next base: position 17,617 of record NZ_DFRG01000062.1, on the reverse strand, counting down.
GGCGCGGGGAGCGTCTCCGCCGCGGCACCGCCACACAGAAGACAGAGCGCCAAAACGCCGCCCATGAAGGGGAATCCGCCTCGCAATTCCATCACCTCTTGCCCAAACGCACCAGAATTCCTTCGCGCCTTAAAGAATAGTATTGATTATTTCAAGATTAGCAAACATTATTGAATAGAAATTGGCAGCAATCCAAGCACAAAGCCACAAGATCCATTCTCGCGGACGGAAATCCATGGATAGCTCAAATTACGTCTCTCTATCCCTCGCCTCGACGCTGTGGCGCAGCCTCGACATTTCGGCCAACAACATGGCCAACGCCAACACGGCTGGTTTCAAGGCGGAACGCTCGCTGACCGAGAGCTACAACTCGAAGGGCAATGCGGGCCCCGAGGATGACGTGAGCTACGTGCTCGACAAGGGCTCCTATCTTGATGACCGCCAGGGCTCGCTGACCAAGACGTCCAATCCGCTCGATGTCGCGCTGAATGGCGACGGCTGGCTCGCCTACACGACGCCCGAGGGGCAGACGGCTTTCGGGCGCGACGGGCGGCTGGCGGTCGACCCGCAGGGCAATCTCGTGACGCTGACGGGCAACAAGGTTCTCGACCGGGGCGGCGCGCCGATCGCGGTCCCGCCGGGCGAGGAGATCACCATTTCGCGCGACGGCACGATCTCGGGGCCCAATAGCGGCACCATCGGCACGCTGGGCATGTTCACCGTGCCCAACATCCAAAGCTTCAACCGGCTGGGCGGCGGCCTCTTTGCCGCGCCCGGAGGTGCCGCCCCCGCCTTCACCCCGTCTGACACGACGCAGGTTGCGCAGGGCTTCGTCGAAGAGAGCAATGTCCAGCCGGTGGTCGAGATGACCCGGATGATGGACATCCAGCGCTCCTACGAGCGGGCGGTGAAGTTGATGGATGAACAGAACACCCTTCGTCAGGAAACACTGCGCAGGCTTGGCAAAGTCTGACCGGCGCGAAAAGGAGCTGAACCATGAGAGCACTTGGAATTGCCGCGACGGGGATGCTGGCCCAGCAGACCAATGTGGACGTGATCTCGAACAACATCGCGAACGCGAACACCACCGGCTACAAGAGCAGCCGCGCCGCGTTTCAGGATCTGGTCTACCAGTCGCTGCAACGCGAAGGCTCGCTGACCTCGGCCGACGGGACCGCGCGCCCTGTGGGCGTCGATATCGGCCTCGGCGTGCAAAGCGCGGGCGTGGTGCGGCTCAACACGCAAGGCGGTCTGGTGCAGACCGAAAACCAGCTCGATCTCGCGATCGACGGCGGCGGCTATTTCACCCTCAACATGCCCGATGGCAGTCAGGCCTACACCCGGGCCGGCACCTTCCAGCTGAGCCCCGAGGGCCAGATCGTGTCGATGGACGGCTACGAGGTCGCGCCCGGGATCAACGTCCCGGCCAACACCACCAATGTCGAGATCAACCAGCAGGGCCTCGTGATGGCCTATGTCGGCAAGGATCCGACCCCGGTGCAGATCGGCCAGATCACGATGTCGACCTTCGTCAACGAGGCGGGGATGAAACCGCTGGGCAACAACCTTCTGCAGGCGACGACCGCCTCGGGCGAGCCGACCGAGGCGCTGCCGGGCGATCCGGGCGTCGGCATCCTGCGTCAGGGCTACCTTGAGAGCTCCAACGTCAACATCATCCAGCAGATCACCGACCTGATCTCGGCGCAGCGCGCCTATGAGATGAACTCCAAGGCGATCGAGACGGCCGACCAGATGATGTCCACCTCGAACCAGATCAAGTGATGCCATGATCCCGAAATTCGCCTCTGCGACTGCCGTTCTCGCCACGCTCGTCACCGCGCTTCTCGCCGGTCCCGCGAGCGCGGAATCCGTGCGGGTACTCATCGCCGAGAAGGCGGAGCAGTCCTGGGGCCTCGAGATGCCGCCGAGCGGCCATTTCGAGATCACGCTGCAAGACAGCGATCCGGGCGACGCAGAGATGATCAGCGATTTCTGGATGGACCGCTCCACGGGGCAGTTTCTCGCGAATGCGGTGGAGGCGTCGGGCGACGTGCGCCGCCTCGCGGGGCTTGCACTGCTAAACGTGCCCGTTCCTGTCCCGACGCAGCAGATCCTCCCCGGCGCGATCCTGTCGGGCGACGATTTCCAGATGGTCGACCTCCCCTATGGCCAAGTCGGCGCCTATGCCGTGACACAGCTCGACCACCTGGCCGGGATGCAGGTTCGGCGCGTCTTGGCGCGCGGACGCCCGGTGATGAGCCAGTCGATCACCGAGCCAGTCATCATCTCGCGCGGCGACCCGGTCTCGATCGAATATTCGAAAGGCCCGATGTCGCTGACCGCGCCCGGCAAGGCGATCTCCGACGCCCATGCGGATCAGTCGGTGCGCGTGGTCAATCTCGTAAGCAACAAGATTGTCGAAGGCATCGCCAAGCCCGACGGCAAAGTGGAGATTCAGAAGTGAGACATCCGTTCTACATCCTGCCGATGCTCGCGCTGGCCGCCTGCGGTCCCGGCACGGCCTTCGAGCGCGACCCGAAAGTGAGCGACATGGTCGTCGATGGCGACACGATCCCAGAAGTGAACCGGGTCAGCGTTCCGATGCCGCCGCTGGAGCCTGCGCGCGTTCCGCAGCGGGCCGAGGCCGCGTCGCTCTGGCAGACAGGCTCCACCGGTTTCTTCGGCGATCAGCGTGCCGACAAGGTGGGCGATCTGCTGACCGTCGATATCGACATCAACGACGAGGCGCAGCTTCAGAACGCCTCCCAGCGCAGCCGCGACGGCAGCCAGAGCGTCGGATTCCCGACCTTCCTCGGCTATGGCGGAAAGATCGCGAAGATCCTGCCCGGCGTCAGCGAGAAAGACCTGCCCACGGGCAGCAACATCGTCGATCTCAGCTCGCAATCGAGCGCCAGCGGAAGCGGCTCGATCAAGCGTAACGAGACGATCAGCCTCAAGGTCGCAGCTCTCGTGATCCGGAAACTGCAAAACGGGAATTTCGTGATCGCCGGACGCCAGGAGGTGAAGGTCAATCACGAGCTGCGCGAATTGCGTGTGGCCGGGATCATCCGTCCCGAAGACATCCGGATGGACAACACCATCCCCTACGAGAAGATCGCCGAGGCGCGTATCTCCTATGGTGGGCGTGGCCAGATCAGCAAGGTGCAACAGCCGCGCTACGGGGAAGACGCGCTCGACGTCGTCCTGCCCTACTGAGCGCGACCGATGCCGCGCTGGAGAACACTCGTGCTGCTCATAGTGGTGGTGCCAATCGTCGCGGCGGGCCTGGGCTATCTTGGCGGCAGCCAGATCGCGCCGGGGCCCAAAGCGCCCGAAGCGCCGCCCGAGCCTGCCCCGCGTGACATCGCCTTGGGGGCGATCACGGTCCCGATCTTCCGGGCCCGCGAGGTCAGCTATCTGACGGTCGATGTGACGCTGGTTCTGAAGGGAGAAGACCTCCCCGATGGACCGGCGCTCGTGCCGAAACTGCGCGACGAGACGCTCGATCTGCTGACCAGACTCGCGGATAATCGGATCTTCGAACCCGATACGGTCACGCCTGACGACCTCGTCGCGCTGCTCGAGCGCGGTCTCAAGGACCGTGTGCCCGGCTTACAGGCGGCGAAGGTGAACAGCGCGGCGCCATTCAAGCAAGGATAGGAAAGCCCCGGTCGCGCACCGCGCCGGAGGACACTCGCGTCAGCCCGACACTGCAACGATAAGCGAGCTGGGCACTTCCTCGCCATTGCGCAGAACCAGCGACTGCCCTTGCGACGAGAACCGCACCTGCTCGACCTGCGTGCTGGGATAGGTGTCGTAGGAAACCGCATTGCCATCGGTATCCTGCGCGTCGATCTCGACCCGGAACGTGTCATCGGGCACCGGCAGCCCCGCAGAATCGCGCCCGTCCCAGTTCAGCGCGATCTTCTCGCCCGAACGTCCGGGCAGGCCTGTGATTCGGCGCAGTTCGGTCCCATCCTCCGTCTTGATGATCGCGGTCACCTTGTCGGCGGGCGCGGCAAGCTCGTAGCTGGTGCTGGCCTGACCGTCGCGCAGCTCGATCCGGTCGGAGGCGAGCGACACCGTCTTGCCCATCAGGGCCACATCCGCCATCCCGCCCATCGCACTCAGCTTCGCGTCGATGGTCTTGAGGTTGGTATTGGTCTGCACCGATTGCTCTACCTGACTGAGCTGCGCCAGCTGCGAGACGAATTGCGTCGAGTCCATCGGCTTCAGCGGGTCCTGATTTTTGATCTGCGCCGTCAGCAGCTGCAGGAAGCTGTTGTAATCCGCCGAGAGCTTCGACTGCGCGGTGTTCGTCGCGGCATCGGTCGTGGCCGCGGTCGGCGTGGTGCTTGTCGGGGAGATGCTCATCTGGGGCTCCTCAGGTCCTGATATCCAGTTGTCCGTCGTCAATGGTGGGCTGCCAATCGGCGCCCAGCACGGGGACGTCTTCGTCAATGCTCGCGCTCTGGCCGGAGGAGCGTTCATCTCCGCCCTCGCCATGACCGCCGAATTGCTCGAAATCGAGCGCGCCGCTATCCATCTGCAGGCCCTGCCCCGCCAGGATCGCCGCGAGCGTCTCGCGATCCCCGCGCAAGGCGCTCAGCACCGCCGGGCTTTCGGCCCGAACGACCACGTTGACCTGACCGCGCTTGTCGCGCTCCACGTCGATCTCGATATCGCCGAGCCCGCGCGGGGTCAGGGCCACGCGAGTGCGCCCCTCCTGCAGGTCCGCGCGGCGGAGTTGCGTTGCGACAAAGGCGGCAAAGCGCGGCGAGGGCTGGGCTGTCTGCCCCGGTTGCGCCGCAGCCTCGCTGCGGGCCGCGTGACTTGCGTCATGCTGCGTGAGCCGTGCCACGGCCGCATCGGGCAGCGCACCGGCGCGCGCGGCCTCGGCGAATGGCTGCGCCGGTTTGGGGTCGGCTTTGCTCGACTCGGCAGGCAGCAGTGCTGCCTGCGCCTCGGCCTTGCCGGTCTTCCCCGCGCCTTTCGCGGCCGCTTCCAGAACGGCGCGCACGCGCGGGTCCATGTCGTTCTGCGGGACCTCTGGCGCAAGTGGCGCAGGCACCGCCCCGGCAAGCCCCTGCGGAACGGAGGTGATAACCTGTGGCTGCGTCTGGGGCGCCTCAGGCTTCAGCTGCGCCGCCGGAGAGGAAAGGTCGCCCGCAGAATGCGCGGGCATGAGCCCGGCGACCGATGGGATCTGCGCGCCGCCCTTATGCGGCGATGCGGGTTCAGCCGGCTTCGCTTGCAGACCGAGCGAGACCAGAAGGCTCGCGAAGACCTCGTCGATCGTGTCGCTTTTGTCGCGCGCATGATCCGAAGCGGGCTTTGCCTCCGCGCCGCCCGCTTGCAACGGCATCCCTTTTAGCGCTTGGGCGAGCGCTTCCTGCAATTTCGTGCCATGCGCGGCGTCGAACTCGGCGAGCACCGTCGCGAGCGAGGTTCCCAGCTCTTTCAGCACCGCCTCGACCGGCTTGCCCTGCGCCAATTCTGCCAGCGCACCATCCCGAACCTTCTGCAGCTTCCCGGCCAGTTCGACCTGAAGCGCGGGATTCTCCGCGAGGATCGCCGCTGTCGCACCCTTGGGCGAGGCGGCCGCAGGCGACGCCCCCGCCTTCGCGGCACTACCCGCATCCGGTTGCGCGCCTTGCAAAAGCGATCCGAAGCCGGTCGCCTCCGATAACGGCTTCCGCCCGCCCCCTGCGCCAGAGGCCGTCGTCTTCAGCAATGTCGCAGCTATCGCGTCCATCTCATCACCCTCGTCACACCAAGCCCAAGCGCTTGCTCCGGCGCCCCGACGCCGCCTGCCACTCCATGAAAGGCGCGAACCAGTTGCGGTCCTTTTCGTAGCCAAGCTGCTCGAGCAGATCGAACAGCACCGGGAAGCGCGAGAACTGATCGCAGATGCGCGCCCGGTGTTCGTCGTCGCGCCACTTCGCGCGGGCCTTCTCGACCGGGCGGATGCCGTTTAGCGGCCCTTTCAAATCCTCCGGGATCTCGGCCGCACCGAAATCGGAGAAGTGCCCCTCGAACTTCAGATCGAGCGCATCGCGCAACTTCTGCTGAATCCTGTCGGGATCATCGGCAAGGTCTTCGTATTTCAGAAGGAAGACGCCTTGCGGGAAAATGCCGGATTTCAGCACGGTCGCGATCGCCTCGTGGATATGCAGCAGCCCCGGCATGACCGGCACGGGCGCATCCGCGCCGCCGATGAAATACATCGCATCTGCCGAGATGAAGTAATCGTCCGGCACCGCCGAATGACGGCTCACGAGGATGTCGCGCGGATCGCGCAGAGGCACGATCAGATCGATCCGCTTGTTGCGGACATTGGCCCGCGCGATATTCGCGATCTGGAAGATATCCAGCGGCCGCTTGCTGACCCAGTCGCCCGGTTGCCCGATCGTGGACAGTGCGCTGGTCTCGCGCGGCGGGATCTCGAACCCTTTGAGGGTCTCGCGCAGCATATTGTAGAACAGCGTCGTGCCCGCGCGCCCATGTCCTGCGATCATAAGATGACGTGCCATCTTTGCCCTCTCAGTTCAGCATCGCAGGGCTGAACCCGCGCTTTTCAAGGCATCGCTTGAGCCGGAGGAGCGCCCGCTTTTCGACCTGCCGGGCGCGCTCGCGGCTCATCCCGAGATCGCGGGCTAGATCGTCGAGAGACTCCGGCGGCGTCTGCAATTTGCGGCGCAAGACCATCTCGCGATCCGGCGCATCCAGATCGTCCAGCGCATCTTCCAGAACCTCATGCGCCGCGCGCGCCGCGGATGCGGCCAAAGTCTGCTCTTCGGGCGTGAGGTCCGGGCTGCGCATCATTTCCATCATCTCGGCATCGCTGTCGTCGAACGACTTGGCATCCAGCGCCACCAGTCCGGTCAGAAGCTGGCTCGCCTCGGGATTGTCGAGCCGTCCCATCCGCGCATCGAGATAGACCCGCGCCGGCACATCGATCACCGTCTTGATCCGGGCGAGCGCATTGAGGACGCAGGTCATCACCCACCAGTGCGAATAGGTGGAGAACCGCACGTCCTGCGTCAGATCGAACCGTTCGGCGGCGCGCATCAAACCGATGATCCCTTCCGCCACGAGGTCTTCGAGCTCGACCGGATTGGTCGCCCAGCGACGCGCCTGCGCATAGGCCTGACGGACATGCGAGCGCAGGAGAATTTCGAGCGAGTCCCGATCCCCATATTCCTGCCAGCGCGAGATGGCCTGCCGTTCTTCTTCAACATTCAGAAATGGCGCATCAAGTGCAGCACGGAAGCTCAATGCAAACATTACTCCGCCTCTATCCGCTCTATTCTTGAAGAACAGAAGACCACGGGGGCATGTTTGGAGAAAGCTTTACTTGATTAAAGGCAAGTTAATCGGAGGCTTTTCTGGTTAATCTCGGATTAATTCCGCGGGAGGCCGCGCCGCCTCTCGAGACGGCGCGGCATTCTCATGACTTTGTCAGACTGGCCCGGTCCGCCAACCGGGTGCAGAACGCATAGCGGCCGTTTTCCACGGCCGTCGCGCTCACAGGTGACTGCCCGTCGCGGTCGCGCTGCGATCCCGTGCATCTTCGTGCAGCGAAAAGCCACCGCGTGCGGGCGACGCCATCGCCGGCAGCCGGAGGTCGATCGCACGGTCCCCAAAACCATGCTTCACCCCTGCGACATGCGTCGGCTCGATCACCACGAGACTTCCATAAGGCACCTCGATTCCAAGCTCTTCTGCAAGAATATCACCAAGCGAGATACCCGGCAGAAGCTCTTCGGCTTCGGGCAGCACGAGCAAGCTTGCATCCTTGCGAGTCGAGCGCAGCAAAACACTGTGCGCAGGCAGAAGCGCAGCCGCCACCAAACTTCCCTGAGACCCTGCGCCCGACGACGTTTGCGTCACCGAACCTTCCCAAATCTGCGCTAACAAATCGTTATTTTTCATGGACATCCCTAATCCCCGAGTCCCCAAATTCCAGTAACGGCAGATTACCAGCGTTTCACGATCCGGTAAGGTTAAGGATTGTTAAACCGTAAGGCGAGTAAGGATAAATTCTACGTGAAGGTGGCAAGCCCGTGACCGCCAAGTTATCCCCAGACCGACAACGGGCGAAGTGTTGGAAAGCCTATTTTTCATAGGTTCAAACACTATCGGTTGTGGCCCCCCCCTCAATCATCCACAGCTTGTCGATGGTGCGACCACAGATTGTGTGCTCACGATCAGTCGCCGAGATGTTAACAATTAATAGCTTGACAGCGACTACCGCTAAAACAGTCTCAGAGACTCAACAACTCAATCTGAAGTTGCAAGACTGCGCGACTTCCCGACGGGGATCTCGTAGAACGAGTATCCAGCCGAACGCACTGTTTCCACGACATATCTCTCGCCAAACGCGTCACGCAGCTTCTTACGAATCTTGGTGATGTGAACGTCGAATTTGCGATCACCATAGACCCACATGCAGTTGTCGATTCGTCGCGACAGCGCGTCCCGCGTGACGATTCGTCCGCCGCTCCGGATCAGCTCGATCATGATCTCCCCCTCCGTGGGGGTAAGCTGCACCGCCTCGACGGCATCAGGGCCGGTCAGGCGGTTTTCCTCGTCGATCTTGAGGCGAGCGACTCGCTTTTCTTCGCTCGGGAAGCTGATGGGCAGACTGTTGCCCGCCCGAAGCCAGAGACGCGCGGCCAATTCCCTCTGAGAATAAGGCTGTCGGATCACATCATCGGCGCCGGCCAGAATCATCTCGGCAGCAAGCTCTCCGTCCGGAGTTGAGTCGACGAAGAAGATCAGGCTCTCCTTCGTACTGACGCGCGCAGTTCGGATCAGATCCGCGGCACCCTCTGCGTCGGTGAGGCTGATCAGCAAAATGCATGGGGGTCCATGCAGCAGGATATATTGCTCCGCTTCCATCGCAGTCGCGAAGGGCAAAGCCTCCCAGCCGCAGCACGCGCGAAAGAAGTCGGACAACTGTCCTTGCTTCGCGCCTTCCTCCGCTACGATAATGACGTTCTGTCTTCGCATGGCGTCTGAGCCAAACAAAAGGCAACTCCCCGTATCCCTCAGCGCTTTCGGGGCGAGACTCAGTCTTACGCCCTCCCCCCGTCGCACTGTCGCTTTCGAATAACACCGAGCGTCAGACTGGAAGGCGAAGCGTAAATCCGCCGAGCCTGACATCTTTGCGTTTTCGAATTTTTATCCCTGCGATATGCGATAATTCACGTTTTTTTAACTGACAAGTCCGGCCTGTGCCTTGAAATAGGACGCATCTGCGGGCCGTTGATGGAAAAATTGGATTTCTTTGACCTAACTTTAAGAATTTCTTCAATCTTTCCCCTAAAGACAAAACCATGTGAGAGTGGACATGACGCAACAATCCCCGGCTTGTGCCGGCGCGCCCGCGACTTCCCGCCCCCCAGCGGTGCCGATTTCGGAGAGTGTCTTTCCTGATCGGCTGATCTGCCTGGAGACGGGCCGCCCGATCAAGATGTTGAAGCGTCATCTTAAAAACCTGCTCGGAATGACCTTCGAGGAATATCGCGCCAAATGGGATTTGCCGCCGGACTATCCTACGAGCGCCCCGGACTATCAGCTCGCCAAGCAGCGTTGGCGCACGTGCGACAAACTGCATTGATCACCGCTAGGACAGCCGAAGCACTCAACAGAACAATCCTGCGCAGAAAATATGTATTTGCAGGAAACCCAAGCACAGATACTCGCGTTTATTGACAGAAACGCATGTTGCACGTAACTTTCTCTACTAATCCGGGGATAGTGCAAAATTTAAGCATTGGAGAGACCACATGTCGAAGGATCGGCCCACGGATGCAGCTAACATTATCGCGACAGTGGCTGCCGCCTATGCCGCCCGCGCGGATGTAACGGCGGATCAAGTGGTCGACCTCGTGGCGAAGCTCTCCGCGCAGTTTGGCGAGGAGCTGGGCGAGGCAAGCGCCTCTCATGCAACGGACACAGCCACGGCGAACGCCAGCCATGCACGCCCGCAACCCGCACTTCCTATTGAAGACGCGGTGACCGAGGACAAGGTCTTCTGCCTGTGCTGCGGGCGCGGCTTCAAGATGCTCAAACGCCATCTCGGCTCGGAACACGGATTGAGCGAAGACGAATATCGGACCCTGTTCAATCTGCCCGCCGATATGCCGCTTGTCGCCCCCAGCTATTCGGCGCGCAAAGCGGCCTATGCCAAGAAAGTCGGCCTGGGCAAGCACAGCCGCGACGACCTCGAAGCCTCGCTTCACGACGCCTGAGCGCGCGCGGGCCGCACAACGCCCGCCGCCCGAAAACGGTTCCAAAGCCACCGTTGCGCGGCTTTGTTTCCAGATCATGAACGATTATCGCCCTCTTTTGGCCCATTTTTAATCCGACAACCCACAGTCAGGGGCTGCAGAAGACGTATGCCCTGAGAATACAGCTGGCTCCGGTCGGCGAGGTGGGAAAGGGCAATCCATGGCACGGTCGAACCAAGCGCCGATCATTGTGAAGCGGAGCGATGACGATCACGAATCCGAGCATCACGGCGGAGCGTGGAAAGTCGCTTATGCCGATTTCATGACCGCAATGATGGCCTTCTTCCTGCTGATGTGGATCCTGTCCGTGTCGGACGAGAACCAACTGACCGGGATCGCCGATTACTTCGCGCCGGCGAAAATCTCGATGCAGGCGCCCGGTGGCACCGGTCCGCTCGCTGGCGAGACGATCGGGCCGAAAGGCGTCCTGAACGCGTCGCGTGCCAATGATGCGATCCCCGCCAATCCCGGCATCGGAAGCGCGACCGATCCCTCGACCGAGATGGCCAACGCCTCCGGCAAATCCAAAGACACCACGCCCGACGCGACGACAGACGAGCTCGCAGCCGCGGCAATGGCAACGACTGAGGCCGGAGATGCGACCGACGCGAAGACCGCCGCCGCCACGCCGCATGCTATTGACGACGCCCGCTTCGAGACGCTTCAGACCCGGATCACGCAAGCGATCCAGCACGTCCCGGACCTCCGCCCGCTGCAGCAAAACGTGCTGTTCCGCCGCACGCCGGACGGGCTGAATATCGAGGTCGTGGATCAGGCTGGCAAAGCCATGTTCGCCTCGGGCAGCGCGAAGATCGACGGGCCGACGTTGAAGCTGATGGATCAGCTTGGCCGCGCCCTCTCCGATCTGCCCAATGATGTGCTGATCGCGGGCCACACCGACTCGGTGCCTTATCAGAAAGCGGGCGGCACCTATGGGAACTGGGAGCTGTCCTCGGACCGCGCCAATGCGACGCGCCGGGCGCTCGTGACCGCCGGGGTCGCTCCGGAGCGTATCACCCGGGTCTCTGGCCTGTCGGACACCGATCCGCTGAAACCGGCAGAGCCCCGCGATCCCTCCAACCGCCGGATCACCGTGACCCTCGCCTATCTTCATCCGAAAACCGATGCGCCCGCGCCGACCGATACGGCGACGCCGCGGCTCGAGGCGAACGCGGAGCCCGCGGCCCCGCAACCGGCCCCGGCAGTCGAACACGCAGCCCCCGAAGCCGCCGCGCCCGCCGCGCCGAGCACGTCGGAACAGCCGCAGCAATACAGCTCCGTCGCGCTCGACGATCTGCGCAGCGCCCTGCAATAACCCCCATCATCAAAGAAAAACGCCGGCGCGATACTCATCGCGCCGGCGTTTTCTTGTCTTCGCTTGGCTCGGACCCTCAGATCAGACCGGCATGCGCCATCGCGGCGTCGATCGCGGTCTTCGTCTCGGGCAGAAGCTCGGTCAGCGGCAGACGCACTTCGGCCGAGCACATGCCCAGCTTCGACATCGCGTATTTCGCGCCCGCAACGCCCGGCTCGAGGAAGATCGCCATGTGCAGCGGCATCAGCTTGTCCTGATAGCTCAGCGCTTTGGCGTAATCGCCCGCAAGCGTCGCCTCTTGGAACTCGGCACACAGCTTCGGCGCGACGTTCGCAGTCACCGAGATGCAGCCCACGCCGCCATGCGCGTTGAAGCCGAGCGCGGTCGCGTCCTCGCCCGAAAGCTGGATGAAATCCGGCCCGCAGGTCGCGCGCTGCATCGAGACCCGCTCCAGCTTGCCGGTCGCGTCCTTCACACCGACGATGCGCGGCAGCTTGGCCAGCTCGCCCATGGTCTCGGGGATCATGTCGATCACCGAGCGGCCGGGGATGTTGTAGATCACGATCGGCAGTTCGCAGGCATCGTGCAGCGCGCGGTAATGCTCGATCATGCCGCGCTGCGTCGGCTTGTTGTAATAGGGCGTAACGACGAGCGCCGCATCGGCCCCGGTTTCGGCCGCGTGCTGGATCAGACGGACGCCTTCGGCGGTCGAGTTCGAGCCCGCGCCAGCGATGATCGGGATACGCCCCTTCGCGGCTTTCACGACCTCGGTGATGACGGTCATATGCTCGGCATGGCTCACCGTCGGGCTTTCACCGGTAGTGCCGACCGGCACGAGGCCGTGGCTGCCCTGGTCGATATGCCACTCGACGAGTTTCTTGAGCGTGTCCAGATCCAGTTCGCCGTCCTTGAACGGCGTGACCAGTGCGGGAAGAGACCCTTTGAACATGACACGCTCCTTTTTTGGTTGGGCCGGGAAGGTGAGTCGTCCCGGCGGAAATCGGCCGGGTTATAGGCGGTTGCGCGGCGGTTGCCAACTTGTGATTCATCCCCATCTGTGAGAGGCCCGTAGCAAAGGGACAAACCCGCGACCACGAGCAGCTATGATGATCCGACGCCAGTTCCTCGCCGCACTTGCGGCTTCGAGTTTCGCGCTCTCGCCGGCCGCGCTTCGCGCCGCGAGTTCCGCGCTGTCCGATGCTTTCGCCGCGGCCAATTCCGGCAACTGGGACGAGGCCGAAAATCTCGCGCGCCGCGTCGGTCCCCTGGGCTTCGATGTCATCGAGTGGAAACGCCTGCGCGACGGCGAAGGAGACTTCGCCGACTATCTCGATTTCGCCACCCGCCGCGCAGATTGGCCCGGCATGCCGTGGCTGCGCGAGAAGGGCGAAGCCAAGCTCGACGGCATCCCGCCGCGCGAGGTGATCGCCTATTTCAAGCTCGGCCCGCCGCAGACCGGCACCGGCGCGCTGGCGTTGATTGGTGCGCATCTCGCTTTGGGGCAGAAGGCGCTAGCGGCTGAAGTCGCCAAGACCGCATGGCGCCAACTTCCAATGGACGAAGATGAGCAGGCGAAGTTCTTGGCCGACTACCCCTCGCTTATCTCTGCCGATCATGGCGGGCGGATGCAGAACATGCTCGATCGCGGGCATCTGTCGGATGCGCGCCGGATGATCGGTCTGGTCACGCCGGGCACCAAGGCCGTGGCCGAGGCGCGGATCGCCCTGCAGGCACGCGAGCACGGCGTGGACGATTTCGTCGCCGCCGTGCCCCAATACATGGTCGAGCGTTCCGCAGGGCTTGCCCGCGACCGCGCGATGTGGCGCTGGCGCGCCGGGCTGGAGGACGGCGCGGCAGAGTTGATCCTAGAGCGTTCGAAATCCGCAACCGATCTGGAAGACCCCGACCTTTGGGCGACGCTGCGCGGCTATCAGTCGCGCTGGGACCTGCGCGCGGGCAATACGCAGCGCGCCTATGATCTGGCCTCCTCGCATCATCTGGAACCGGGCGGCGCGGATTACGCCGATCTCGAATGGGTGGCGGGCTATGCTGCGCTGAAACTGGGCCGAGCCGATACGGCCTACAGCCATTTCCACAACCTCGAGAAAGCGGTGGACGGGCCGATCTCGTCGTCGCGGGCATGGTATTGGCAAGGCCGCGCACTGGAGGTTCTGGGCCGCAGCGACGAAGCCAAGGCCGCATGGCGCAAAGGCGCGGAAAATCAGGACGCCTATTACGGGCTCCTGTCGGCGGAGCGGCTGAACCTGTCACTGCCCGCGAATTTCTCAAAGGGCCCAGAGCTGCCCGACTGGCGGCGCTACAAGCTGCGCCATTCTTCGGTCTTCAAGGCCGCGCAGCTGCTCTACGAAGCAGGCGAAAACGAGCTGGGTGCGCGCTTCGTGCTGCATCTCGAGGAAAGCCTCGGGCCGGGCAATTTCGGCGCGCTCACGAAGTACGCGCTTGAGGAGGACGACACCTATCTCGCGCTGATCATCGGCAAACGCGCCGCGCTGAAGGGCGAGATCATCGCGCAGGCGCTCTGGCCGATCCCGGGGCTGACGAGCCACGATCTGGGCGTGCCGGAAGAAGTCGTCCTCGCGGTCGCCCGGCGCGAGAGCCAGTTCGCGATCGGCGTGGGCTCTCCGGTGGGCGCGCAGGGCCTGATGCAGCTTATGCCCGGCACCGCGAAGATGATGGCGGATAAAACCGGCCTGCCCTACGAGAAGGCGCGGCTGACGACGGATGCGACCTATAACCTCAAACTGGGAGGCGCCTATCTTGCCGAGCTGCGCGACGAATTCGGACCGTCTTCGGTGCTGGTCGCCTCGGGCTACAACGCAGGGCCCGGACGTCCGCGCAACTGGATGGAAGATCGCGGCGATCCGCGGATCGGCACGGTCGACGTGATCGACTGGGTCGAGATGATCCCCTTCACCGAGACCCGCAACTACGTCATGCGCGTCTCCGAGGCGATCCCGCCCTATCGCGCGCGGTTGGGCAAGGGCGAGGTGAAATTCACCGACATCCTGCGCGGTGACGTGACGGATTGAGGGGCGCTGCCTCCCCGTCGCCGCAGGGCGACAAATGAAAAGAGGAGAGGGGCGCTGCCCCTCGGCCTGACGGCCTCACCCCGGGATATTTGAACCAAGCCGAAAGAGGCGGTCACGCCTCTTGGGCCACCCGCGCGCGCCAGAGCGTGAAGAGCCCCGCGCTGACCACGACCCCCGCGCCGATCACCACGTTCCACTCCAGCGACTCGCCGAAGACGACGACGCCCAGAGTCGAGGCGAAGACCAGTTGAAGATAGGCGAAGGGCTGGATCGCCGAGGCCTCGGCCACCTCATAGGCCTTGATCAGCAGGAAATGCCCGGTCGCGGCGGTGAAGCACAAAACGACCATCCACGCCCAGTCCGACGCGATCATGTTCTCCCAGTGCCAGATGCCGACCGCCGTGATCACCAGCGCCCCGATCACGCCGGTGTAGAAGAAGGACACCGAGGCCGGATCGACGCGGCCCACATAGCGCGTCATTAGCGAGTAGAGCGCGAACAGCGTTGCCGCCGCCAGCGGGATCAGCGCATAGGGAGAGAACACACCGAAGCCGGGCTTGAGGATGATGAGCACCCCGATGAAGCCCACACCGATCGCCGCCACGCGCCGCCAGCCGACCTTCTCGCCCAGCACCGGCCCGGACAGCGCCGCGACCAACAGCGGGTAGCAAGCGAAGACCGCATGGGAATGGACGAGCCCGAGATAGACGAAGGCCTGCACCATCACGACCACCTCGGTGATCAAGATGAGCGAGCGGATCACCTGCGCCCAAGGCAGGCCCGAGCGCGTCGCCCGCTTGATCCCGCCGGGGCTGCGCGCTGCGATCACCAGCACGAAGGCGGCGAAGAACCAGAAGCGCACCATCAGCGCCATATAGACGTTATAGGTCTCGGCCAGATGGCGCGAGATGCCGTCCTGAAGCGCGAAAATGAAGGTCACCGCGACCATCAGCGCGATGCCGCGGCGAGTCGATTGTTCAACCATGTTTCACCCCGCGCGACATATGGCGTTTGCGCCCGAAGCCCGGGCTGCGGCTGACCTCGAAGCCCGCGGTTTCGAGAGCGCGGCGCACGAAGCCTGCAGCCGTATAGGTCGCGAAGGAGCCGCACGGCACCGTATGCGCGCCGACCTCGGCCATCAGATCGTCGCCCCATAGCTCGGGGTTCTTCGCGGGCGAGAACCCGTCGAGGAACCACGCATCGGCTTTTCCCGCCCAAGCGGGAAGCGCCGTGCGCGCATCCCCCTCGATGATCTCCACCGCGATCGGACCGAGTTGAAACTGGCGCTGCCCCGCAGCCCAGGCTTCCAGATAGGGACCGGCCACGGGCGCGACCTCCGGAAATGCGTCCAGCGCCCGTGCGATCTCGTCCGCCTCCATCGGGTAGGCCTCGAAAGAAGTAAAGCGGATCGGGCAGTCCTCGGGACAGGCCAGCCGCAGCGCCAGCAGGTTCAGCCCCGTGCCGAAGCCCAGCTCGGCCACGTGAAAGCCGGGACGCAGCCGCGCGGCCAGATCATTGCCCGCCAGAAACACGTGCCGCGTCTCGTCCAGACCGCCCGCAAGGCTGAAATAGGGATCGTCGAACCGCCGCGAGACCGGCACAAGGTCATCGCGCCAATCGAGATCGGCTTTGCTCTGGTCAGGGGCGTTCATCGGGGATAGTCCACAGTCTCCGGCCCAGCCTTGAAGCAGGAGGCGCGAAATGGCAAGCGGCACACCCGACATTACCGTGCGCGGCGGCGGCATCTTCGGCCTCGCGATCGCGTATCAGGCAGCAAAGCGCGGCGCGAAGGTCCAGTTGATCGAGCGCAGCCGCATCGGTGCGGGCAGTTCGGGCGGCCATGTCGGCGCGCTCGCCCCGCATGTGCCGGAGAACTGGAACCCCAAGAAACAGTTCCAATTCGAGAGCCTGCGCATGGCGGAAGCCTTCTGGGCCGACGTGCAGCGCATCGGTGGTGGCGATCCGGGCTATGCGCGTCTCGGGCGGCTGCAGCCGCTTGCGGACGAGGCGCAGATCGCACGCGCCAAGGACCGAGCGGCAGGGGCGGCCGAGCTGTGGCAGGGCTTCGCCACATGGCGCGTGGCCGAGGCTACGGAATTCGGGGCCTTCGCACCGCCCTCGCCCACCGGGCTCGTGATCCACGACACGCTCACCGCCCGCGCCAATCCGCGTGCCGCCGGGGCCGCGCTGGTCGCGGCGCTCAAAGCGATGGGCGCGGAGATCGTGATCGGCGAGGCCGAGGAGGTCGGTCCGGTCATCCACGCGACCGGCGCCGAAGGTCTGGCCGAGCTGAACGCGGTGGTCGGCAAGACCATCGGCACCGGCGTGAAGGGCCAATCGGCGCTCTTCCGATACGATGCGGGCGACGTGCCCCAGCTCTTCGCGGAGAGCCTCCACATCATTCCCCATTCCGATGGAACGGTCGCGATCGGGTCGACCTCCGAGCGCGAATTCGACGCCCCCGCCACGACCGACGCCCAACTCGACGCGCTGATCGAGAAGGCCCGCGCGCTTTGCCCGCCCCTCGCCGAGGCTCCGGTAATCGACCGCTGGGCCGGGGTGCGCCCGCGCGCCAAGTCGCGCGCGCCGATGCTGGGCGACTGGCCCGACTGTCCGGGGCATTTCATCGCCAATGGCGGTTTCAAGATCGGCTTCGGCATGGCGCCGAAAGTGGCCGAGGTGATGGTCGATCTGGTGCTGGAGGGGCGCGACACGATCCCCGAAGGCTTCCGCGTGACCGATAACCTCTAAGGGGCTCCGCCCCCGGCCTGCGGCCTCCCCCGGGATATTTCTCCCAAGAGGAAGAAAAACGCCCGGCTCGAACCCGGTTGCGGGCGGCAGGCCGGGCGCTTCCCCTTGGGCGGTCATCGGCGTCCCCGCCTGTTCCGCGAGATCAGGGTCAGGCGATTCTGGTTACGGAAGGTTTAACTTCCTCTTGGCGGAAATATCCCGGG
>NZ_DFRG01000245.1:0-3258 GCF_002378135.1 Thioclava sp. UBA3469 | reverse complement strand
CCCGCCGCCGTCCCGCCCCTGACCCGTGCGACCGTAGCGCGCCAAGGGGACGGCTCCCGATCATCTCGATGATGGTCCCGCTCTTTCGCGAGACGGACATCGCCGCACGACTGGTCGAACGGCTCGGCAAGCTGCGCTATCCGCGCGAATTGCTCGACGTGATCCTCGTCGTCGAGCAGACCGACGCAATGACTCTGGCAGCCCTATCCGGCGCCGATCTGCCGCGCTGGATGCGGGTGGTCACGGTGCCGGACGGGCCGATCAAGACCAAGCCGCGCGCGCTCAACTACGCGCTGAACTTCTGCCGCGGATCGGTGATCGGGATCTGGGATGCCGAGGACGCGCCCGAACCGGATCAGCTGCAGATCGCCGCCCAACGCTTCCTCGCGGCCCCACCCGAGACCGCCTGCCTGCAAGGCATCCTCGACTATTACAATCCGCGCACCAACTGGCTCGCACGCTGTTTCACCGTGGAATATGCGACATGGTTCCGGATGTTCCTGCCGGGGCTCGCGCGGCTCGGTTTCGTCGTGCCTCTGGGCGGCACGACCCTGTTCTTCCGCCGCGACGCGCTGGAGAAGCTGGGCGGCTGGGACGCCCATAACGTGACCGAAGATGCCGATCTCGGCGTGCGCCTCGCGCGACACGGCTACCGCACCGAATTGATCCCGGCGGTTACCTACGAGGAAGCCAACTGCCGCGCTGTGCCCTGGGTCAAACAACGCTCACGCTGGCTCAAGGGCTATGCGATGACCTGGGCGGTCCATATGCGCGATCCCGTGCAGCTCTGGCGCGATCTCGGAACGAAACGCTTCATCGGGGTGCAAATCCTGATCCTCGGATCGCTCTCGCAATATGTTCTGGCCCCGGTACTGTGGAGCTTCTGGCTCGCGCTGTTCGGGGTCTGGCATCCGATCGCGAGCGCCCTGCCCGGCCCCGCCTTCGCGCTTGTCATGGGCACCTTCATCCTGTCGGAGCTGATCGCGATCACGACCTCGGCCTGGGCCTGCCGCAGCGCGGAGCATCGCCATCTGATCAAATGGGTGCCGACGCTGCATCTCTATTACCCGCTGGGGGCGCTGGCAGGCTGGAAGGCGCTGTATGAGTTGGTCGCGCGGCCCTTCTACTGGGACAAGACGAGCCACGGCATTTTCGATGCCCATAGCAGCACAGCGCCGGACAGCGCGCAGCACAGGCTTCTCGAGGAAGTCGCAGCCGCACAGGCCGGGGCAAAGCCCGGACCGCAGCGTCTGGCGCGTGCGCCGCTTATCGGCTGATCAGAGCGCCTCGGCCCAGTGGCCCGCCGTGCCGTGATGCGCAGCGTCGAGCGTGAGGCGCGTCTCGAAGGCGCGCGAGATATGGGCGCGCAGTGCCGAGGCAGCCGCATCGCCATTGCCTTCGCGGATCGCATCGACAATCGCCTGATGCTCGTCGAGCGCCGCTTCGCCGCGCCCCTTCACCGCAAGCGAGGTCGTCGCGAGAAGTGCCATTGAGCGGTGCACGAGGTCGAGCTGCTGGACGAGGTAACGATTATGCGAGGCGAGGTGAATTTGGTGGTGGAACCGGCGATTGGCCCGGCTCAGAGCCTCCGGATCGTCGAGTTGACCGCGATCCTCGTCGATCATGTTCTGCAGCACGCGGACCTCTTCGGGGGCCGCATGTTTCGCCGCCAGTTGCGCGGCCAGCGCCTCCAGCTCGGCGCGCACGATATAGAGCTCCGCCAGCTGGTTGTGATCGAGCGAGGCTACGATCAACGACCGCCCGTCGCGGGCCAGCATTTGCTGGGTTTCGAGCCGCTGCAGCGCCTCGCGCACCGGGGTGCGTGACACTCCGAACCGCTCCGCCAATTCGGATTCGACCAAACGGTCCCCGGGGCGGTAAACGCCTTCGTCGATGGCGTCGAGTATGAGAGTGTAGGCGTCTTTTTGCATGCAACCTGCTTTCGCGTTCTGCCAGAGATTAGGCGCGGGCCGCCCCCGGTGACAAGCAGATTGCACCTGCGCGCCCCGCGACCTAGCTTGCAGCCCATGACAGACAGCTCCGCGCCTGCCCCCGCCTCCGCCACCCCCACCGACCGCGATCTCGCCGCCGAGTTCGCGCATGTCGACGCCTGGGTGTTCGATCTCGACAACACGCTCTACCCGCCAGAGGCGCGGCTCTTCGACCAGATCGAAGTGAAGATGACCGATTTCGTGATGCGCTCGCTGGGCGTCGATCGCGCGCGGGCCGACCATCTGCGCCACCACTACTGGCAGCTTTACGGCACCACGCTGGCGGGTCTGATGCACGAGCACGATGTGGACCCTGCCCCCTATCTCCACGAGGTGCACGAGATTTCACTCGACCATCTGGTGGTGGATAAGGCGCTGCGCGCAGGCATCGAAGCCCTGCCGGGACGCAAGATCGTCTATACGAACGGCTCAGCCCCCTATGCGACGCGGGTGATCGCGGCGCGCGGGCTGACGGGTCTGTTCGACGGGGTCTATGGCGTCGAGCATGCCGAGTTCCATCCCAAGCCGCGCGCCGAAGCTTTCGACCGGGTTTTCGCGCAAGCCGGGATCGCGCCCGACCGCGGTGCGATGTTCGAAGACGACGCCCGCAACCTGCGCCATCCCCATGCGATCGGGATGAAGACCGTGCATGTCGCCCCCGCTCCCGCGCCGGAGGATCACATCCACTATCACACAGCCGATCTCGCCGGGTTCCTGCGCAAAATCACGCGCGCATGAGGGGAATGTGACGGCGCTGCGACAATATGGCACGGCTTCGCATCTTTATCGAAACGAGATGCATCTTTAAATCACGGTGGCCTGTCAGGGAGACAGCAAACGGGAGAATCGATTATGACCATGACGACCGCCGATTCCGGCGTTTCGGCCTATGTGGCCGATCATTCCGAAACCGAGCACAAGCAGATTTCGCCGGCTTTCATGTTCACCCTCGCCTTCGTCGTCGTGGCTCTGGCCGCGGGCATGGTCGCGACCATGGGCCTTGGCGGCCTGATCCTCTGGGCCGTGGGCGCCACCTGGATCATGCTCGGCCTCATCGTGGTGATGACAGCAGGCGGCTGACGTCGCATTAGAAGAATTCTCGCCCTTGGCGAACACGGCCCGGATCCGCGCGATCCGGGCTGTTTCTTTTTGCGCCCCGCGTTGCGGGACCTGCACACCCCCGGCTTGCGTTTCGCTGTGTCGCCGCGTCGCATCCCGGCGGCGGATCATTGCACCTGCCCGCGCCGGAGGGCAAAGTGGCACGGAT
>NZ_DFRG01000132.1:51874-56456 GCF_002378135.1 Thioclava sp. UBA3469 | reverse complement strand
TGACGCTGGTCCTGACCGCGCGCCGGGCCGAGACGCTGAAAGCGCGCGTCTACGACGCCGATATCGCCCGGATCGAGGTGCCCGCTGACGCCGATCTGCTCTGGCTGCGCGCGCTCGCCGATCCGGCAGACGATCTGCGCGTGCCGATGAAAGGCCCCCTCAAGGCGCTTCGCGGCGGCGATGCGGATCTCGCCCGCGCTGCGATCCGGCTGGCGAAGTCGGCGCAGCTTCTGCCCGCAGCGCTGATGGTCGCAGCGCCCGATCCCACGCCGACCGATCTGACCACCGTCACCGCCAAAGAGGCGCTCGCCGCTGCCGACATCCCGCAGGCTTTCGCCCCCGTCTCCGCCGCGCGCGTGCCGATGCGCGCCGCCGAAGCCGGTCGGCTTCACATCTTCCGCCCCGACAATGGCGCGGAGGAGCATTACGCAATCGAGGTCGGCCGTCCGGATCGCTCCAAACCCGTGCTCGCGCGGCTGCATTCGGCCTGTTTCACCGGCGACGTGCTGGGCTCGCTGAAATGCGATTGCGGCCCGCAGCTCGACGCGGCGCTGACGCTGATGGGGCATGAGGGTGCGGGCATCCTGCTCTATCTCAATCAGGAAGGGCGCGGGATCGGGCTGGCCAACAAGATGCGCGCCTATTCGCTGCAGGATCAGGGATTCGACACGGTGGAGGCGAACCACCGCCTCGGCTTCGAGGATGACGAGCGCGATTTCCGCATTGGCGCGGCGCTGCTGCGCAAGCTCGGGTTTTCGCAGGTGCGGCTGCTGACCAATAACCCTGCCAAGGTGGCGATGCTGGAAGCCAACGGCATCGACGTGACCGAGCGCGTGCCGCTGAAGGTCGGCATGAGCCGCCATAACGAGAACTACCTCGCCACCAAAGCCGCGAAATCGGGGCATATCCTGTGATGCGCCTCACGCCCACCGGCCTGCTGTTTCGCGGCCGCCGCTTCCCGGTCGAGATCGGCCGCGGCGGCGTCAGCGGCAGCAAGCAGGAGGGCGACGGCGCAACCCCCTCTGGGCGGCTGCATATCCTTCGGATGTTCTACCGCGCGGATCGGATCGTCGCGCCTCAGGACTGGGCCGAACCGATCGGCCCGCGCGATCTGTGGTGCGATGCGTCCGGGGATTCGGCCTATAACCAACTGGTCCGCGCCCCCTACCCCGCCTCGCATGAGGCGATGCGGCGCGCCGATCCCCTCTACGACATCGTGCTGGTGACCGACTGGAACTACCCGACGGCAGAGGCTGGCAAAGGCTCGGCCATCTTCCTGCATCAGCGCCGCCGGGCGGGCTACCCGACTGCGGGCTGCCTCGCGTTTCGCCGCGATCACCTGGTCTGGATCGCGCAGCGCATCGCACCGGGTGAGCCGCTGGAGATTGCCCTTCGGCTTGGCGGAAATATCCTCCGGGGGTCCGGGGGCGGACAGCCCCCGGCGCTCAACGCCCGCGACAAAGCTTAGGAATAGTCGCGCGCGCCGAAGATCGCCGAGCCCACGCGCACATGGGTCGCGCCGGCCGCGATCGCTTTCTCGAAATCGGAACTCATCCCCATCGACAGACCGTCGAGCCCGTTGCGCCCGGCCATCTCGGCCAGCATCGCAAAATGCGGTGCGGGGTCCTCGGATTCGGGAGGAATACACATCAGACCGACGACCGGCAGGTCCTTCCCGCGCATATCCGCGACGAAAGCGTCGAGATCATCGGGCAGCACGCCCGCCTTTTGCGGCTCGCACCCGGTATTGACCTGAATGAAAAGGTCCGGCGAAGCCCCGCGCGTCTGCGCCAGATTGGCCAGCTTCTTGCCCAGCGAGGGCCGGTCGAGCGTGTGAATCGCCTCGAACAGCTCCACCGCCAGCTTCGCCTTGTTCGATTGCAGCGGCCCGATCATATGAACTTCGCAGCCGGGAAATTCCTCGCGCCAGGCGGGCCACTTGCCCTGCGCTTCCTGCACATAGTTTTCGCCGAACAGCCGATGGCCTTCGCGCAGAACCGCCTCGACTCGCTCGGCGGGCTGAACCTTGGACACGGCGATCAGTTTCACCGATCCCGCTTCGCGCCCTGCCTCTGATTCCGCTTTCGCGATCCGCGCCTGAATCTCGCTCAGTCCCATCTGGCCCTCCGTCGTCAGCGCGCCCAAGAAACACCGAAGGGCTCAAAAAGAAAAGAGCGGGCGCAAGGCCCGCTCTTCCCATCGTTCTGTCCCGGAGGATTAGAACGAGAACTTCACGCCGAGGTCAGCAACCATGTCCGAACCCGAGAGGTCGTTGTCAGCAACGCCGCCCTTGATCGAAGCGCCGCCGCCGAGGTCGTACTCAGCGCCGAGGCCGTACCAGGTCACGTCTTCGTTCGCGTCGTTGTCCTTCAGGTGCTGCACGTAGCCACCGACGGTGGTTGCGCCGAAGACCGACGAAGCACCGATGCCGTACCAGTCCATGTCGACATCTTTGCCCATGTGAGCAACGCCAGCTTTGACCGAGGTGTTGCCGAACTGAGCGACACCAGCGAGGGTGATCATGTCAGCTTTGGCGTCGAAAGTGCCGGTGGTGACGGTGACGACGGGGGGGGTGGCGCCGGTCGTGGAAGTCGAAGTAGCAGCGAACCGCCCGTCAAGGTACTCGTAACCCAAGCCAACGGTGTAGTTGCCGAAGGTGTAAGCACCCGCAATGGCGTACTCTTGGCCGACATCAACCGAACCAGCTTTGCCGTCCGACATCGACGCTGCGACCGAGAACGCACCGAAGGTGCCGGTGTACAGCAGGTTCGGACCGGAGTTTGCAACAGAGAGCGTGGTGACGGTGGTGGCGGTGCCGGCGGTGCCGGTCATGGTCGCCATGCCCGCGATGTTCGCACCGACGTTGCCGCCGTTGTCGCCGGTCAGGTACAGGATGTCGTTCGAGAAGCCGATACCGGTGCCCATGCTTTGCGAGGACAGGTCGGTGTAGCCAACTTCGTAGAAGTCGCCGAACAGAGCTTCCGAAGCCCCGACAACGTCGCCCATCGAGAGCTTGCCGAATGCGCCGGAGATGTAGACCGAAGCAGCGGTGCCGTTGGTGGCAGCGGTAGCTTGGTCAGCGCGGACGGAGCCGCCGAATTCCAGACCACCGTCGGTGGTGCCCGAAGCGGTGAACGAGACGCGGATACGGCTCGAGAAGTTCCAGTCGGAGCCGTTATACACGACACCCATACGGCCGTCGCCGCCAACCGAGACCTCAGCGGCAGCGATGCCAGCCGAGAACACGAGCGCGGTCGTCGCGAAGAGAACCTTTTTCATCGTTTTCCCTCATTGTCTTACAGGTAACCCCCAACCTGGGGAATCCGAAGTTGGGTATGACGGTGTTTTCTCTCTCCCCCCCTTTCATTGCAACTCAAAGCGCCCGCCCGGGTCGAATAGGGTGTTTGATGGTGCAGACATGTCACAGTAACGTCAGCGTGCAATTGCGGTTGGCCTCTGACACCGCCCTACAATGCCCCTTACAGGCGCGTATAGTGGCATCGGGCTGCATTCCCCCGAGGCGCCGGTCGGTCGAAATCCGGGAGCAAAGGGGAAAAACCTTGTCGGGCTGGGGGCCATGAGCTAGAGAAAAGGCAACCAATGACGCAGGCCGACGGGGACAGCTTCGCATGACTTCCAGAACCCTTTTGAAACGCACGGCAATTCTGGGCCTGTGCCTCGTGCTCGCAGGCTGCGGCAAGGGTATCTCGAGCGGCAACATCTTCTCGGGTAGCGGCAACGCCGCTGGCACCTCGGCACAGCGCGATGCCAACCAGCTCGACCACCTGTCCGGCTCGAACGAAGCCGTGATCGACGGGCCGTCGCGCCGCGTTCAGAAGAAATCGACCGTTTGGGACATTTTCGGCGGCAATGGCGATCCGAACATCACCGTCGAGGTGAACAAGTATCTCTGGCAGGCTTCGCTCGAAGTGCTCGATTTCCTGCCGATTCAAGAGGTTGACCCCTTCTCCGGCGTCATCGTGACCGGCTACGGCACCCCGCCGGGCGGCGGTCGCGGCTATAAGGCAACGGTTTACGTTACCGATCCGGCGCTTGATGCACGCTCGCTGAAAGTGTCGATCCGCACCCGGGGCGGCGCAGTTTCCGCCGATACGCAGCGCGCCGTGGAGAACGCGATTCTCACCCGTGCACGTCAGCTGCGGGTCCGCGACTCGCAACTCTGATTCCCGCAAGGCGACCGCAAGACGCATTCAGATCCCCGCCCGAGCCAGCCTCCGGCGGGGATATTTCTGTCCAAATGAGCGCGGCGGCTGGACCTCGCCCCCAAGGCCAGTGTAGCAAGCTCGCGCAGAATTCGACGTGATGAGGGGCCCGACATGGCACGCTACGAACCGAGCCAGAGCGAGACGAAATGGCAAGAGGCTTGGAACGAGGCGGATCTCTTCGCCGCGCGCCGTGATCCGGCCAAGCCGAAATATTACGTCCTCGAGATGTTCCCCTACCCGTCGGGCCGCATCCATATGGGCCATGTGCGCAACTACACGATGGGCGACGTCGTCGCGCGCTATAAGATGGCCAAGGGCTTTTCCGTGCTGCATCCGATGGGCTGGGACGCCTTCGG
>NZ_DFRG01000132.1:50482-51568 GCF_002378135.1 Thioclava sp. UBA3469 | reverse complement strand
CCGATGGGCTGGGACGCCTTCGGGATGCCCGCCGAGAACGCCGCGATGGACAATAACGGCCATCCGAAGGACTGGACCTACGGCAACATCGCCGTGATGAAGGACCAGATGAAGCCGCTCGGCCTCTCGATCGACTGGTCGCGCGAATTCGCGACCTGCGACCCGGACTATTACGGCCAGCAGCAGGCGATGTTCATCGACATGCTCGAGGCCGGTCTCGTCTATCGCAAGAACGCGGTGGTGAACTGGGACCCGGTCGACATGACCGTGCTGGCCAATGAGCAGGTGATCGACGGCAAGGGCTGGCGCTCTGGCGCGGAAGTCGAACGCCGCGAGCTGACGCAGTGGTTCTTCAAGATCTCCGACTATGCCGAGGAATTGCTCGACGCGCTCGACAACCTCAAGGACTGGCCCGAGAAGGTGCGCCTGATGCAGGCCAACTGGATCGGCAAGTCGCGCGGTCTGCAATTCGCCTTCTCGACCGTCGATGCGCCGGAAGGCTTCGACCGGCTCGAAGTCTACACCACCCGCCCCGACACGCTGCGCGGCGCGAGCTTCGCGGCGATCTCGCCCGATCACCCGCTCGCCAAGCATCTGGAGCGGCACGATCCCAAGGTCGCGGAATTCGTCGCGAAATGCCGCGCAGGCGGCACGACCGAGGAAGCCATCGAGACGGCCGAGAAGCTGGGGATGGATACCGGCATCAAGGTCCGCCACCCGCTCGACACGAGCTGGGAACTCCCGGTCTATATCGCGAACTTCATCTTGATGGATTACGGCACGGGCGCCATCTTCGGCTGCCCGGCGCATGACGCGCGCGACTTCGAATTCGCGACGAAATACGAGCTGCCGATCACGCCCGTCTTCGAGCCGGTCGAGGGTGACTATCCCGAGGCCGAATACGTTCCGCTGAAATCCGAGAAAGTCCGCTACATCCGTGGTTTCGCGGGCGACGAAGTGCAGACCGGCGAAGAGGGCGTCGCGAGTGCGATCGCCTTCTGTGAGGAAAACGGCATCGGTCAGGGCGTGACCAAGTTCCGCCTGCGCGACTGGGGCCTGAGCCGCCAGCGCTACTGGGGCTGCCCG
>NZ_DFRG01000132.1:41512-50177 GCF_002378135.1 Thioclava sp. UBA3469 | reverse complement strand
CAGCGCTACTGGGGCTGCCCGATCCCGGTCGTGCATTGCGAGACCTGCGGCGTGGTGCCGGAGAAGAAGGAAAACCTCCCCGTCGAGCTGCCCTATGACGAGGACGGCCAGAAGATCGACTTCTCGATTCCCGGCAACCCACTCGATCGTCATCCGAGCTGGCGCGACTGCACCTGCCCGAATTGCGGCGGGCCGGGTCAGCGCGAGACCGACACGATGGATACCTTCGTCGATTCGAGCTGGTATTACGCGCGCTTCACCTCGCCCGGTGCTACCACGCCGACCGATCCGGCCGAGGCCGAGTACTGGATGAACGTCGACCAATATATCGGCGGCATCGAGCACGCGATTCTGCACCTGCTCTATTCGCGCTTCTATGCCCGCGCGATGCACAATACCGGCCACCTGCCCGCAAAAGCGATCGAGCCTTTCGATGCGCTGTTCACGCAAGGCATGGTGACGCATGAGATCTACCTCACGCGTGACGCCAAGAATCGCCCTGTCTATCACCTCCCCGAAGAGGTTGAAGACGGCAAGCTGAAGGCCACCGGCGAAGCGGTCGAGACCATCCCCTCGGCCAAGATGTCGAAATCGAAGAAGAACGTCGTCGATCCGATGAACATCATCGCCGAGTTCGGGGCAGATACCGCCCGCTTCTTCGTGATGTCCGACAGCCCGCCCGAGCGCGACGTCGAGTGGACCGCCGCCGGCGCCGAAGCGACCTCGAAATTCCTCGCCCGCGTGCACCGTATTGCCGACGATATCGCCAATTCGGACGCCCCCGCGAATGAGGCCGAGGATACGGCGCTCCTGAAGGCCACCCATAAGGCGATCGACGAAGTCACCAAGTCGATCGAGGGCTTCACCTTCAACAAGGCGGTCGCCACGCTTTACGGCCTGACCAACACGATGTCGAAATCGACGGCCGGGGCCGAGACCAAGCGCGACGCGATGAAGCTGATGGCGCAACTTCTGGCGCCGATGGTCCCGCACCTCGCCGAAGAGGTCTGGTCGATGCTGGGCGGCGAGGGCTTCGTGATCGCGGCGCGTTGGCCCGAGGCCGACCCGGCGCTGCTGGTCGAGGATTCGGTGACGCTGCCGATCCAGATCAACGGCAAGCGCCGCGCCGAAATCTCGGTGCCCAAGGACATGCCGAAGGAAGAGGTTGAAAAGCTGGTTCTGGCCGACGAAGCTGTCGTGAAGGCGCTGGCCGGTGGCCAGCCCAAGAAGCTGATCGTTGTGCCGGGGCGGATCGTCAATGTGGTCATCTGACAGACGCGGATTTCTGGGACTCGCGGGGGCCGCTGGCCTGCTCGCGGGCTGCGGCTTCACCCCGGCCTACGGGCCTCAGGGTGGGGCGGCGAAACTGCTCGAAGGGGTCGAACCGGCCGCGCCCACGACGCGCGATGCCTTCGCCCTCGTTCAGCAGCTGAATGCGCGGTTGGGAGCCTCGCAGGTCACCCGCTACCGGCTCGACTACAAGATCGACACCGAGTCGCTCGGTCAGGGCATCTCGCCCGACAACGCCACGACGCGCTACCAGCTCAACGGCACGGTGGATTACACGCTGCGCGATGCGGCGGATAATGCCGTGCTGCTGACCGGGCGTGTCACCTCCTTCACCTCGTGGTCCGCGACCGGCACCGTAGTCGCCTCGCAGGCCGCGCAGGAAGACGCGCATCGCCGGTTGATGGTGATCCTCGCCGATCAGATCGTGACGCGCCTGCTGTCACAAGCGCCGGGTCTGCCGGAATGAAGCTGACCGGCGTAGCAGCGACCCGCTATTTCGCCAAACCCGAGCCCGAGCGCACCGGCCTGCTGATCTTCGGGGGCGATGCGATGCGCGTGGCGCTGCGGCGGCAGGAAGTCATCGCCGCACTGATCGGCCCGAAGGGCGAAGAAGAGATGCGCCTGAGCCGGATCGCGGGCGGCGATCTGCGCAAGCAACCCTCGCTGCTGCTCGATGCGATCAAGGAGGTCGGCTTCTTCCCCGGCCCGCGCGTGGCTTTCGTCGAGGATGCGACCGATGCGGTCTCGGACGCGGTGAAGACCGCGCTCGACGAATGGCGCGAAGGCGATGCGCAGATCGTGGTCACCGCAGGCTCGCTCGCCGCCAAATCGAAGCTGCGCAAAGCCTTCGAGGGCCATAACAACGCCTATTCCGTCGGGATTTACGACGACCCGCCGAGCCGCGAGGAGATCGAGGACATCCTGCGCCGCGCCGGTCTGCGCGATATCTCGAACGACGCGATGACCGACCTCGTGGCGCTGTCGCGCGCGCTCGATCCGGGCGATTTCCGCCAGACCGTCGAGAAGATCTCGCTCTACAAATTCGGCGACACCACGCCACTTGGCCCCGCCGACGTGGCCGCCTGCGCGCCGTCTTCGGTCGAGGCGGGCGTCGATGATGTGCTCTCCATCGTGGCCGAGGGCCGCGCACCAGAGCTTGGCCCGGTGATGCGGAGGCTGGAAAGCCAAGGGGTGCAGCCCGTGCAGCTCGCCATCGCCGCGATGCGCCATTTTCGCGCGCTGCACGCCGCGGCCTCCGACCCGCAGGGCCCCGGTGCCGGCATCGCCCGGATGCGCCCACCGATCTTCGGCCCGCGCCGTGACCGGATGCAGCGGCAGGCGCAAAGCTGGGGCATGTTCAAGCTGGAAACTGCGCTGAAGGAACTGGTCGAGACCGATCTGACCCTACGCTCCGCCAGCCGTGCGCCGCAAATGGCGGTGATGGAGCGCGCGCTGATGCGGCTCGCGATGCTGGCCCGGCGGTGAGCGCGGCGGCGAAATCCGCGCTCGTCATCGGTGGCGGCCCGGCGGGCCTGATGGCAGCCGAGGAACTGGCGCGGGCCGGCGTCTCCGTCACACTGGCAGAGGCCAAACCCACGCTTGCGCGCAAATTCCTGATGGCGGGAAAATCCGGGCTGAACCTGACCAGGGACGAGCCGCTCGACGCCTTCCTGTCCCACTACTCCCACCCGCAGATCGCCGCGATCACCCGCGAATTCGGCCCGGAGGCCACGCAAACATTCTCCCGCGATCTGGGTGTAGAGCTGTTCACCGGCTCCACCGGCCGGGTCTTCCCGACAGTGATGAAAGCCTCGCCCATGCTGCGCGCCTGGATCGCGCGGCTCGAAGCCCTCGGCGTCACGATCCACACCCGCTGGCGCTGGCAAGGCTTCGACGGCGCAGCGCTGATCTTCGACACGCCCGAGGGGCGCCAAAGCCTCACGCCAGATGCCACGGTCCTCGCGCTCGGCGGCGCAAGCTGGCCGCGGCTTGGCTCGGATGCGGCATGGATGCCGTGGCTGAGCGCAAAAGGCGTGGAGATCCTCCCCGTCGCCCCCGCCAATATGGGGTTCGAGATCGACTGGTCGGCGCATATGGCAAGCCAGCTGGGCCAGCCCGTGAAAGGTGCTGCACTGATCACGCCGACGCGGCGCACGCGCGGGGAATTCGTGATCTCGGAGCGCGGGCTCGAAGGCGGCGGCATCTATGAACTCTCCGCCGAATTGCGCGAGGGCGCGCCGCTGAGCCTCGATCTCGCCCCGGATCAAAGCGCCGAAGACCTCGCCGCGCGGCTCGCGAAAATCCCGCCGAAACAGAGCCTGACCAACCGCCTGCGCAAAGGCGCGAAGCTGGACCCGGTGAAGCTCGCGCTCGCGCTGGAATGGGGCCGCCCGCTGCCCAAAGACCCGGCGCAGCTTGCGACCACGCTAAAATCCCTGCCCGTCCCGCTCGGCCCACCGCGCCCGATCGCCGAGGCGATCTCCAGCGCAGGCGGCATCGCGTGGGGCAGCCTCACCGACGATCTGGAACTGACCGCCCTTCCCGGCATCTTCGCCGCAGGCGAGATGCTCGACTGGGAGGCCCCGACGGGCGGCTATCTGCTGACCGCCTGCCTCGCCTCCGGCCGCCATGCCGGACGCGCTGCGGCCCAACGGCTCTCTTCCCCTTGATAGAAATATCCCGGGGGAGGTCCGTAGGACCGGGGGCAGAGCCCCCTCTTTCCGCATTGCTTGTCGCCCTCCGGCGACGGGGGGCAGAGCCCCCTCACCCATCGCGCATCGCCACCGCCCAGGCCGATCACCGAACGCTCACGCTGCATCCCATCCGCGTGCATCCGCGGGGGTCTCACCCAGTGGTGATGGTGCGTGAGCGGGACTGTCACCAAATTGCCAAACGCCGTTCCTAGCGAGATGCCACGCGCCCCGTAGCTCACGGGGAAGCTGCCATTTGAATGAGGGACTTTAGATGACCGACACGCTCCGCCTCACCGGTGCCGTCAGCGCACTCGCGCTGGCTTGCGCCGCCGCGACCGCCCAAGCGGGCACCACCACCGCCGCCGACACCCAGACCGCCACCCCGATCAAGCATCTCGTGGTGATCTTTCAGGAAAACGTCTCCTTCGACCACTACTTCGCGACCTATCCGAACGCCGCGAACCCCAAGGGCGAGCCGCAATTCACCGCCGCGAAGGACACCCCCAAGGCCGATACGCTCGCAAGCGCCGGTCTGCTGAAGACCAACCCCAACAAGACCAATGCCGCCAATGGCGCGAATGCCGCCGCCCCGTTCCGGCTCGACCGGACGCAGGCCGCGACTGCGGACCAGAACCACGGCTACACCGCCGAGCAGGCCGCATTCCACAGCGGCAAGATGGATGCCTTCCCGGCCAATACCGGCAAGGGCACCAAGGGCGGCACGGGCGCCTTCGGCACCAAGGGTCAGGTGATGGGCTATTATGACGGCAACACCGTCACCGCGCTGTGGAACTACGCGCAAGCCTACGCGATGAACGACAACGCCTTCTCGAGCACCTTCGGCCCCTCGACGCCCGGCGCGATCAACCTCGTCTCGGGCCAGACCAATGGCGCGGTACTGCCCAAGGGCTACAAACTCGAGGCCGATGGCACCTATGACAAGGGGCGCGTCGTGCCCGACGGCAATGGCGGCTGGACCATGATCTCGGATCTCGACCCGACCGGCGATGTCTGCTCGAACCCGAAATACCCGACGACACTGATGGGCGGCAAGAATATCGGCGATCTGCTGAACGCGAAAAACGTCACCTGGGGCTGGTTCGAGGGCGGCTTCGATCTGACCGCGGTGAACGGCAACGGCACTACCGGCTGCGACCGCTCGTCGCTCTCGCAGGTGACCGGCGAGACCTCGAAGGACTACATCCCCCACCACGAGCCCTTCCAGTATTACAAATCGACCCAGAACCTCGATCACACCCGGCCCTCCTCGGTCGATGCGATCGG
This sequence comes from Thioclava sp. UBA3469, assembly GCF_002378135.1. Classification (NCBI taxonomy): domain Bacteria; kingdom Pseudomonadati; phylum Pseudomonadota; class Alphaproteobacteria; order Rhodobacterales; family Paracoccaceae; genus Thioclava; species Thioclava sp. UBA3469. The sequence continues at coordinate 44,910 of NZ_DFRG01000132.1, read as the reverse complement.
CACCTCGGACGATGGCGGCGCGAACCACCAATATGACAGCAAGGATTTCTACGCCGCGCTGAAGAACGGTAACCTGCCGGCGGTGACGTTCCTGAAAGCGTCCGCCTATCAGGACGGCCATGCGGGCTATTCCGACCCGCTCGATGGGCAGGAATTCATCGTCAACGCGGTCAACGCGCTGCAGCAATCGAAGGGCTGGAAGGACACGGCGATCGTCGTGACCTATGACGACTCCGATGGCTGGTATGACCACGCGATGGCGGTGGTGAACGGCTCGAACATCCCGGTCGCGGGCTATGACGTGCTCAATGGCAGCAACTGCGCCAGCGACAAGACGCTGCCCGGTCTCGACGGCAAGCCGGCGCAGGGCCGCTGCGGCTACGGCACCCGCATCCCGATGCTGGTGATCTCGCCCTATGCGAAGAAGAACGCGGTGGATCACACGCTGGTCGATCAATCCTCGGTCACAAAGTTCATCGAGGATAACTGGCTGAACGGGCAGCGCATCGGTCAGGGTTCCTTCGACGCACAGGCGGGCACGCTCAACGGCATGTTCGACTTCTCGAAAGCGGCCAATGGCAAGCTGATCCTCGACCCGGCCACCGGCACCCCGAAGGGCTGAGGCGATGAGATTGCCGAACCTACGATTGATCACTCCCAAGACGATCCGTTCGGCAGAGGGGGCCGCGAGCATCACGCTCGCGGCTTTCCTTTCGGCCGCCTCCGTCGGGGCGGCGACCGATCCCGCGCCGGGTGCGCGCCCTCAGGGCGATGTCGATCTGAGCGCCGTGGCCGCGATCGGCAAGGCGCTGTTTTCCGACCCCACGCTGTCAGCCAGTGGCCAGATGAGCTGCGCGAGCTGCCACGACCCGAAAAATCACTTCGCCCCCGCCAACGCCCGCGCAGTGCAGCTTGGCGGGCCGCATCTCGACCTGCCGGGGCTGCGCGCGGTGCCCTCGCTCACTTATAAGCGCCAGACGCCGCCCTTCACCTTCGGCGTGCTCGACCCGACCTCGGAGGCGGGCGAGGCCGCGCCGCTGGCGGTCGCACAGCAGGGGACGGGCGCGAAAGAGACTGCAGCGCCAAGCGCCTCCACCCAGCCCGCGCCGCGAAAAACCGCTGGCGCGCCCCCTCCTGCGAGCCCGGTGCCGCGCGGCGGTCTGTTCTGGGACGGGCGCGCGGATACGCTGCAAGAGCAGGCGCTGGCCGTCCTCTTCACCCATTTCGAGATGGCAGAGCCCGACCGCGCAACCCTCGCCGCGACCCTACGAGCACGCTACGGCGACCGCTTCGCGCAGCTCTTCGGCGGGTCCGTGCGGGACGACGACAAGATGCTGATCGACGAGGCCGCCTTCGCGCTGTCGCGCTACCAGACCGAGGCGGTGGAGTTTCACCCCTATACCAGCAAATACGATGCGGTTCTCGCGGGCGAGGCGCAGCTGTCGCCCGCAGAGGCACGCGGGCGTGCGCTTTTCGACGATCCGAACAAAGGCAATTGCGCGGCCTGTCATCTCGACACACGGTCCGCCGACGGTCGCCCGCCTCAATTCACAGATTACGAATACGAGGCGCTCGGCGTGCCGCGTAACCCGGCGATCCCAGCCAATGCCGATCCGCATTATGTCGATCTCGGCCTCTGCGGCCCGCTGCGCCATGATGCGATTTCGACGCAGCCCGGCAATTGCGGGATGTTCAAGACCCCGAGCCTGCGCAACGTCGCGACCCGGCACGTCTTCTTTCACAACGGCGTCTATACGAGCCTGAAACAGGTCCTGCGCTTCTACGCCAAGCGCGACAGCGACCCACGCGCGATCTACCCCACACGCGACGGTCAGGTGAAGCGCTTCGACGACCTGCCCACTCGCTATCAGGGAAATATCGATCGCGCCGATGCGCCGTTCCGACGCGCGCCCGAGGATGGCGACGCGCTTACCGAGGCAGATCAGGCGGATATCATCGCCTTCCTGCAAACCCTCACCGACGGCTACTCGCCTTCAGATGAATGACTTGGGTCAAGGCTGATTGCCAGTGCGGAGTGGGGGCTCGCAGGCCGCCCCCTCACCCGTCGCGCATCGCAACCGCGCGCTTATAGGCAGGGCGCGCCCGCATCCGGTCGTGATATTCGCTCAGCCGATGCTCGACGATCGGGAATTTCGCCATCAGCGCCCAGTCGAGGCAATGCGCCAGGATGATATCGGGCACAGTCATTTCATCGCCCATCACGAACTCGCCCTCGCCCATCCGATGGATCAGCGTGCGCTGCGACCGCTCGAACTCCCAGCGCAGGGAATTCTTGATGCCCGACAGCCGCAATTCCTCGGGCAGGATGAAGCTGTGCCGCGCCGCGGTCCAAAGATTCGCGTCGAACTCATCGAGCAGGAACTGCGTCAGGCTGTCCTGCCGCGCGCGCTCCAGCGTGCCCGCCTCATGCGTGAATTTCCCATGCGCATCCGCGAGATAGGTGAGAATCGCCGTGGAATCGGTGATCGGCGTGCCGTCGATGACCAGCACCGGCACTTTGCCCGCCGGGTTGAAAGCGACGACATCGTCCGAGCGCGGCGCGGCCCGCACATGCTGATACTCCGCGCCCAGTTCCTCCAGCATCCACAGCACGCGCAGCGTCCGCGAGCCGACCGTTCCGATAACCGTATACATCCTGCCTCCCGTCGAAAGTCGCGACATTGGGCCACGGCTGCGGGGGAGGTTCAAGGGCAGCGCACAATCATCTCCGCGCGATTGTGACCCGGACAAGCCCAAGATTGACGCGCTGCAGCATCCGTGCCGATATGCGGCCCGCGCGGAAGGGAGATCCGCCGGGAGATGTAAAATGACGCAAGCCAAACTGTTCACGCCGGTTCTGATCGGCGGTGCCGTGATCCTGATGCTGAGCTTCGCCATCCGGGCGAGCTTCGGCGTTTTCCAGATTCCGATCGCCAGCGAGTTCAACTGGCCACGCGCCGAATTCTCGCTCGCCATTGCGGTGCAGAACCTCGCCTGGGGCATCGGACAGCCGATCTTCGGCGCGATCGCCGAGCGCTGGGGCGACCGGCTCGCGATCATTCTCGGCGCGCTGGTCTATGCGCTCGGTCTCGTGCTTTCGGCCTTCGCGGTGGAGCCGGGGCAGCATCAGCTTCTGGAAATCCTCGTGGGCTTCGGCATCGCGGGCACAGGCTTTGGCGTGATCCTTGCCGTGGTGGGCCGCGCGACCTCAGACGAGAACCGCTCGCTCGCGCTTGGAATCGCGACGGCGGCAGGCTCGGCCGGGCAGGTCTTCGGCGCTCCGATGGCGGAGCTGCTGCTGGGCCATTTCCCGTGGCAGACGGTCTTCGTGATCTTCGCCGCCGTGATCCTCGCCTCGCTGGCCTTCCTGCCGCTGATCCGCGCGCCCGAGCGCGCCG